>NZ_CAXBMP010000032.1:0-45162 GCF_963976965.1 uncultured Alteromonas sp. | reverse complement strand
GTGTGGGGTTTCCCCATGTGAGAGTAGCACACTGCCAGGTCCCATTCGAAGAAAGCCCTTATCGTATGATAAGGGCTTTTTTTATGTCTAATAGAAAATAATATTAGCAGTTACGCCGTAGTAAAAAACTGAGCGTACTGCAGGTCCTCCTTGCGCGCTCATTCCAAAAAAGAAGCATGATAAAAAGCATCATGATTCTGCACCCCGTGGTATATGAGCCACCGAACTCAGAAGTGAAACGTATTAGCGCATGCCGAGACTCGGCGACCAGTAACTGGCGTGGGGATATTGTGGGGTTCCGGTGACCGGCCCAGTCCCATGTGAGAGTAGCACACTGCCAGGTCCCATTCGAAGAAATTGCTTCACAACGAAGCCTAGCCTAACGGATAGCCCTTTTTTTATGCCTTTAGAAAAGTGGGAATTAGCGCGAAGCCCGTTGCTAGAAGTTACCACGTAGCTTACTTATGCTGTTTGACTGACTTCCAGCCGTATCTAGATCTGCAACACAATATGTTAATACGCCACTACTGAAAACTATGATTAAAGTGAGTCTCTTAATTACGTACCATAGTAAGTTATACAGAAGAAAATAATAAAATCATGTGAGACTAGTAGGTTAAGCTACATATTTCATGCCATAGCTTATCTGTCTGCTTTAAGACATAAGCTTTCAATTTAAGTAATTTAGTTATCCCCATAAGCCTCACCAGGTAAATTATGAACATGAAAGTATATGTGGGCATAAAGCCCACTTAAGTTGAAGCAATGACTATTAGAAACTATATGCGTACGACAGGTTCATGAAATCCAATCCAGGGTTATTACTGTTAAATCCCCCATTAGAGAAGTGCATGTAGCGCAAGGCGACGTGTTGGCTTTCATCAAGTTCAAGCACTAAACCTAGCCTGTCTTCAAATTGGTAGTTAGAACCTATATCTTTGCCTGCTACTTTCTCATCATTGATGAAACTTGCCCCTATACCTGCTTCAACAAACAGAGGGTAGTCATACACGGTGCTAATTTGCTTCATAAAAATTGGCGTTATTGATAGCGCGTAGCTTGTGCTATGGTTATTGTCTTCACCGTATTCCCAATGGTAAGCGCTAAGCTCCCAGTACAGTTTGATATCACCAAACCATCCAGTGCTTAAGTTGTGTTCTAATGGTCGATAGGCAAATCGAATACCGTCGATATTGTCAAAGCCATTCATATAATCAACGCTGACGGTTTGTTTGGCTTGCGCTAAGTTAGGCAGAAAAAGCAAAGCTAGGACGGTAAGTTTGAATGTATTTTTGAACATGTTGTCTCCTTAATATGTAAGGAGAAAGCAAAATCATTACCAGAAATGAAAATCTATAATTTTCAGGGGGTTAAAGTCAATTGGAATGCTTATGTGTTTTTAGCTACTTAAGAATTTTCTTGAAATAAGTAATTATTACAGGGGCTTCCACACTTCGTCTTTCTCAATATTTTGTTCTGTTCGAAACCTTTCTACCAGCTCTTCAGGTAGAGCAATATCGTATTTTTCGTAGATGTTAGATATCAAGCTTTGGTTATTTATTAAGAATACGTTTAGCTCTTTAATTATTTCGGGGTGGCGTAAAGTGGATAATAGAAAAGGGACATCAATAAAAGGAAGTGTAATATCAACGGAAAAGGGACCCAGTTGAGGGTAACTCTGCATAAAATATTTTCCAACGTGATATTCAACATCTACAGCATCGACTTCTTTATGTTGAAGTAGTGAAAGCGCATTATAAGTTTCTTCAATGGGAACTAAAGATAAAAGGTTGTCATCAATTCTGCTTTGCCATTTAACCGGTGTAAACCCTTGTGGTATAGCTAACTTCTTAATGAAATTTATCCCTTTTCCAATATCTTCTGACCTAACAAGTGTTCCAGATAACGTATGAGTAATAGGTTTCGAATAGGTCTTCTCGAAAGCGGTAGTATCTGCGCTATTCCAACGTGGGTTATCAGGATAGACGAAATCTACATTCCCTTTATTTAATTCAATTTGTAACCTTCGAACAGGCATGTCTAAATAAACGAATTCATGCCCTGAGGCATCAGAAAAGGCTTCTAAAATTGCCCACCCTACGCCTTTATCAACTTTAGAAGTGAAATCATAGTGAGGAAAGTACTCAATATTTTGAGCACCAATAATGTACTGTTCTGCTTGAGCTAAGTTGCCGCCGAAAATAATGAGAAGGCAGTAGAAAGTCCGTTTTATATAGCCCACTGGTGTTACCTTATTAATGAATACTATTTTTTTAACACAGAGATTAATAATAGCCCATAAACGGTTATTCAGGCTGCCAAATGTCTTTATCTTCAATACTAAATTCAGTTTGAACCTGTTGTGTCAGTGCTTCTAATGTAGTCATACCATAGCGTGCTTTGATCGAATCAATAATTGCTGGGTTATTATTTATAAATGCATTGAGTTCCTCAATGACTTCCTGGTGTCTTAAAGCAGAAAGCATAAAAGGGATCTCGTTATGGGGTAGAGTAATGTCTAATATGAAAGGGCCTATTTGCGGCGACTGATTAGAGTAGTAATTTCCCACATGGTATTCGAAGTCTAAGGCGTCTACACGCTCTAATTGTAGTAACGACAAGCCTGCAAAAGTATCAGAGATAGACACTATTTTAATGAGGTTTTGATCTAATCTTGCTTGCCAATTCACTGGAGTGAATCCAAGGGGCATAGCAATTCTCTTAATAGCGTTGATACCTTTATTCACATTTTTTGGTTTTACAAAAGTACCTGTAACGGCACGGGTAAGTGCAACCGAAAAATATTTTTCTTTGGTGTCAGTGACATCGTTATACCAGCCCGGATTATCGGGATATACAAAATCCACATGCCCTTTGAGCATTTCCATTTGAAGACGCCGAACAGGCATAGTTAAATACGAAAATTCGTGACCAGATGCTTCGGAAAAGGCTTCAAGTATTGCCCAGCCAACACCCTTATCAATAGGTGAAGAAAAATTATAATGGGGGTAATATTCTATATTTTGTGAGCCTACAATAAATTTTTCAGCAGTTGCCGCTGTACTAATCCATATCAGTAATAGGCAAAACAACCCCTGTTTCATATCGAACTCCTTGTCATGTTGATACTACAATACCTGAGACTATAAAACGCGTATATACGCAATTGGATTTAATGAAAGTCTCTTGATGGCATACTGATATCCTCAAGCCATGGTGTTCGGTCTATTAATTTTCCCGCAATAATATGAATAACCCCCTCCTTCGAGCGTTCAATAATTCCATCAACTTGCATAAGCTTAGCCTTTAAAAAGGTCTTATGCTGGGCGCGAGAGGTAGCCTGCCATACTACAACGTTAATATTTCCAGTATGGTCTTCTAACGTTAAAAATGTAACCCCAGCTGCACTGCCTGGTGCTTGTCGCCCGGTCACGCATCCAAGTATTTTTACAATAGATTTATGAGGCTTTTTAAGTAAAGCTTTAGCTGGGGTAATAAAACCTAGCTCTCGCTCTCTGTGCAACAGTGCTACAGGGTGGTCGTTAACCGAAAGCCCTATAGAAGCATAATCTTCAATTAAGGTTTCTGCTACGCTTGGGGCAGTATTGAAAGTGTCCTCGTTATTAGTATGTTCAAACAACGGCAAATTGGCTTGCTTGTCCATTAGCCGCCAACGTGTTTGATAGCGATTACCTGCAATACTTCTAAATGCATCTGCACTCGCTAATGCTTCTAGTTCATCAGGACGTATTGCGAGGGTTCGCACACCCTCTATATTTTTATAGCCAGTTGACGGCCTGCAGCTAACAATAAGGTTTGCACTCTTTTCACTTAAGCCTTTTACAAGCGTTAGGCCAAGCTGAATTTGCTTATCGCCTTTACATTCAACAATTAAGTGTTCGTAATTTGATGCATTCACACAAGGCGCATGTACCGTAACATGATGGCGCTTTGCATCTAGTACCAGCTGTGAGGGCGTATAAAAACCCATTGGCCAACTGTTTAACAAGGCAACATAAAACTCAACAGGAAAATAATATTTTAACCAACATGATACATAAGCTAACACGGCGAACGATGCTGAGTGGGACTCTGGAAAACCATAGCCAGCAAAGCCTTTAATTTGTTCGAATAGATTATTTGAAAAAGAGGCATCGTAGCCTCTCGATACCATGCCTTTTATCAGCTTTTCTTTAAACTCAAAAATTCGGCCGTCTTTTTTCCAGCTAGCCATCGCGCGACGTAATTGATCTGCTTCACCGCCACTAAAGCCTGCCGCAACCATGGCCAGTTTTATCACTTGTTCCTGAAAAATTGGAACACCCATAGTACGCGATAACACTTCTTTTACTTCTTCAGAAGGGTAGGTTATGGCTTCTTTTCCATGCCGTCGTAGAAGATAAGGATGCACCATATCCCCTTGAATAGGGCCGGGTCTAACAATAGCTATTTGCACCACTAAGTCATAATAACGGCGAGGCTTTAAACGAGGAAGCATCGACATTTGTGCGCGAGATTCAATTTGAAATACGCCGACGGTATCAGCTTGGCAAATCATATCGTAAACCTGTTTGTCATCGCCTAATTTGGTAATGAAAGGAATATCTATATTGATAGGGAATTGCTTGTTAAGTAAGTCAAAGGTACGGCGAATGGCGCTTAGCATGCCCAAAGCTAATACATCAACTTTAAGTAGTCCTAGCGTTTCAATATCATCTTTATCCCACTGAATAATAGTGCGCTCTTGCATAGAGGCGTTCTCAACAGGAACCAACTCATACAGTGGCCCTGAACTAATAACAAAACCACCAACGTGCTGAGAAAGATGCCGAGGCGTGCCGAGAAGTTGCTCGGTGATACTAATTAGAAGTTTTACCCTTTCATTTGCCGGGTCGAGCCCTAAATTCGCAAGCTGAGACTGCCAAGGAATGACACTGTCTCGGCGATTAATTTGCTTCATCACGAAGCTTAATTGCGACTCACTGAAGCCCAAGGCTTTACCTACATCTTTAAACGCTGATTTAAAGCGATAGCAGATAACCGTAGAAGCAATGGCAGTTCTTTCTCTGCCATATTTTTCATAGATATATTGAATAATTTCTTCACGACGTTGGTGCTCGAAATCTACGTCGATGTCAGGCGGTTCGTTTCGTTCTTTAGAGATAAAGCGTTCAAAAAGCACATTGATTTGCCGTGGATCAACGGCGGTAATCTCTAGGCAATAGCACACAATAGAGTTAGCCGCCGAACCTCTGCCTTGATAGAGGATTTTGCGCGCTTTGGCGAATTGAACAATGTCGTAAATGGTAAGAAAAAAGTACTCGTACTCTTGTTCGTGAATAAGTGAGAGTTCTTTTTCAATAAGTGCCCCAAGCGCATCGGTCAGGCCATCTGGGAAACGCACTTTTATGCCGGCTTCTACACGCTCTCTCAAATATGTAGTGGGCGATGCACCTTTGGGTATAAGTTCAGAAGGATATTGATAGCGTAGCTCTGTTAACGAAAATAGACAGCCTCTCGCCACGTCAATAGCATTGGCAATCCACTTTTCAGGGAAGAGCTTTTTTAATTTTGAAACGGTACGCAAGCTACGCTCGGCATTGCTTAATGCTGCTCGCCCCAATTTACTTACTTGCGTATGTGCTTGGGTGGCATGAAGAACATGTTGAAGTGGAAGGTTATCTACATGGTGCATAAGCACGCCGGTACAAGCAAGGATAGGAAACTCAAATCTTTCCTGTAGTTTTGTGTAAGTCGCAAATCGATGATGATCATACCCATCAAGTAAACGTTGTGCGCCTATGTATGTTTTTATGTTGGGTTGGCTGGTTAGCCAAGCCGCCCAGTAATTATCTTTTTCTTCCTGAGTACTAGGGATCCATATTAGCGTGCAATGACGTATCGTCCGCAAATCCCACTCTGCAAGTTGATACTCACCTTTTTGGCTGCGCCTTCTGGCATTAGTAATAATGCGGCAAAGTTCGGTATATGCTGCTTTATTGGGGCAGAGTAATACAAAAGAGAATGCATTATCGAAACGAAAGTAGCTGCCAATAATGAGCTTAATAGGGAGTTTTTGCTGTGTGATTTCAGCATAAGCTCGCACCACACCGGCCACGGAACATTCATCGGTAATCGCTAACGCTTCGTACCCAAGAAAAGAGGCGGTAGTCACTAACTGGGCAGGAGAAGATGCCCCTGTTAAAAAGCTATAGTGGCTTTGACAAAAAAGCTCACTATACATTAGCTGTAAACGCCTTGTGTCCACCAACTGGCTTTTGCATCTTTAAAAACTAACAAGCGCACACCGTGACTAGTTTCGGCTATAAAATAATCTTTTTGGCTAGCAGCGCTACTCCACCACTGTGTCTGAAGTCGAATAGGACCAAAGCAAATACGTGTCGCTAGGTTTAGGGGTATAGGGTGTTGAAACAAGAAGGCAGGTGCTATATCAGTGGTATAAGCAGGTGTAGTTTCCACGACTTGATTTACTGTCATGCCTTCAAACGTGTGGCTGTTTCCCGCTTTAGGATGAAGCGTACTGGCATCGCCTAATTTAGCTTTTAATCTTCCAATAAGTTGTTTTTGTGCCACGGTGGTAAATCGATGTGAAAAGAAATCGTTTCCATCGTTCTCAATGGACTCGAATTGCTGGCAAGTTAGGGATATAGCAACGGCGGGTTCCGGCAGTAGAAGCGTCTCAATTTTAAGTTCAACCAGTGCCAACCAGTCCTTTTGTGCAGCAAAAGGCATAGCCCCATTAACCTCTATTGATAAGGGCTCTTCTTCTCTAAAGTGCACGCGAAAAATAATAGATGAGGTGAGTAAGTTTCGTGCGCGTAAGTAGTGTTCTAGCGTAACTAGTAGGGACTTAATACTCGGTAATAAGTGTTGAGTGTTTTCCACTTCAAACGATAAATTTTTTAACTGCTTGAAGCTTATCGATGGCCTGAATAAAACGTATTTGGGAAAGGTTTCCCCCCGCAGTGCGGTTAAATAGCGAATAGTATCGTTTGAAAATCGTTGCCCAAGTTCATGGACGGGAAGTTTAAGTAGTTGGCCTACCTGTCTAACACCGACTTTAGCAAGTGTGGCAATGGTTTTCGAATCAAGGGCAGTTTGTTCTAGCTTACAGCGTGACAATAACAGAGTTATGTTTTCTTTATTATCGGTATAGCGATTGGTTTTATTTTTAGCGAGAAGGCGTGCTGCATCCACTCCCCATGCAGTGGCGAAATAAAAGTGAATACCAGCAGAATGTAGCTCGTTTGTAAGTACATGCCATAAAGCGTCAAGACCACCGTAATACTGCAGTAAATTGTCTAGTCGAATAGCAATGGCGTTGTGAGCATCAATCACAATGTCTGAAGCGAGTGGGTATAACCGATGTGCAAGAAAGAGAAGGGTCTCTTTTTCAGCTTCGCGATTAAACGCTAGAATGCGCACGTGAGGGCAAAGCGCAGCCGCTTGTGCAAGCCCTTGACCGCATTCAACACCTTCGTTTATAGCCTGAGAATTAGCTTGAACTACTTGGTTGCTTTGTTCGTGATAAACCACAGTAGGTATATCACCGTCTGTGAAGCCGCCATCTTTTTTATGGGAATCAAGAGTTAACTGATAGCAGTAAAAGTAAGCCCATAGCATCATTAAATCACCGAGTGTAATGCTGGCTCGGTGTTCTTATTATTTTGCATGGCTGATTGAATGGCGCGGTTGTTAGGGGTCCATGAATGGGGGAGCACGATATCGGATACGGGCCATCCATGACGCTGTTTAATAATGTTAACAACCAATTGCGCATCACGAAGATGCAGACTTAAATCTAGGGTAATTGGAAAAGAAGCCCTTTGTTGGTTAGGGGAAGTAAACAGTAAGCACAGCGTATCGTTATGCGATGCCGCCACTTGCAAACGCCGAGCAGCTTTTGCATCCATGGTGTTATTCCAAAGCAAAACACAATGACAAGCTGCACTTTTTAAGCATTGCTCTGCTGCCCACAAGGCTTCTTGATCTGTTTTTGGAAGCACGACGATGACTTGTTCTAAGTCTACGCCTAAACTGCTTAACCAAGGCGCTTGGAGCTGGGCGGGTGGTTTTATAAATACACGTAGTTTGTGCGTGCGATGCGTAGTTAAAACGTGTTTAAAAAGGCTGATTTCTCCAATACCCGTTAGTGATGCAATTCTTACGACGCCTGATGTGGCGATACCACCGTGCAGGGCTTCATCCAATATAAGATTACCCAGCAAAAACTTGTTTTCGCTTACAGGCTTCTCTCGAGCTCGCCATATATGAGGGTGCTTATCAAAAAGCGCTGCCTTTGAACGAACTTCATCAATGGGTGAAATAGGAATATTCATAACACCATAATACTGTATATGTGTACAGTATTATAGTGTAGAGGTTTGTCTTTTCAAGATGGGTGAAATAGTTAAGGCTGTGAGGACATCTAACTATTTGAAAAAAATGCTTAAATAATTACGCCGTACTGGCATCGCTGCTAGCAGGGCTTTTTTTAGTGTTACCTCCCACCGAGCTAGTTATTAATTGGCAGGCTGCAATAAAACCATCAGCGCTGTTTTTAGACCAAGCCATACGAATGGGGCCAGGCATTTCTTTAATCACGTCTCGCACATCGCTTTGTGATACCTCGGTGCTGCTTAATGCAGAATCTAATGCTTCTTCTAACGTAGCGCCTTTTTCACAGCACGCCATTACAATACTAGAGAAGTTAAGCATAAGCGGCATAAGAGCAGTATGTTGTTGCTGACTTATCAGGCGGCTTTTATAAGCACTTTCGATACGAGCTGAATAAGTTTTTTCTAGCGCATCAGTAACTAACAGTAAATTTTTATAAGCATGGTTAACTTTATTACCATTTTGTTTTGCAGATGAGCGCGTAAGCGTAAGTTCACGTTGTAGCGTTTGCACACGAAGCGCTAGATAAATCAAAAACAGGACAAGTAGTCCTATGATCCCGAATGCAAATATCATTATCTTGCCGCCTTTTGTTCTTCTATGAATTGGTTAATTTTTTGCTCTAAAATGAATAATGGCACAGAACCATTTTCTAATACTGCTCGGTGAAATTTACGTACATCGAAATGCTGACCTAGCGCAACCTCAGCCTTTTCACGTAGCGCCTTTATTTTAATTTCACCAATTTTATAAGATAGGGCTTGTGCTGGCCATGATATGTATCGGTCTATCTCAGTATTCACATTATGCTCTGACAAAGCCGTATTGGACATCATAAAATCAACAGCTCTTTCGCGGCTCCATCCCATGGTGTGCATGCCGGTATCTACGACAAGGCGACACGCGCGCCACATTTCGTAGCTTAAGCGACCGAAATTATCATAGGGGTCTTCATAAATACCCGCTTCAATCCCTAAGAATTCAGAATACAAACCCCAACCTTCACCAAAAGCTGAAATATAAGTGTTGCGGCGTACCATGGGTAAATTTTCTAATTCCGCCGCTAAAGATATTTGCAAATGATGCCCAGGCACAGCCTCGTGCAAGGTAAGAGCTGGAAGGGCATAAAGCGGACGCTTATCTAGCGCATAAGTATTTACCCAGTAGTAACCGGGTTGATCGTCTCGACTAGGGTGAATATAACGACCCGTGGTGTACTTCGGGGCGATACTATCGGGTACAGGAGCAACGCCATAAGGCGTACGAGGTAAATATTCAAAGAGCGAAGGTAATTTTGCGTCCATCTTTTTCGCAATAAAAGAAGCCTCTTTTAGCAGTTCTTCTGCGCTGGAGGCATAAAACTGCGGATCTTCACGTAAAAAGGTAATGAACTCATTAATACTGCCATCGAATTCAAGGCTATCTACCACGCTTTGCATTTCAGCTCGAATACGCTTTACTTCTTTTAAGCCAAGAGTATGAATGTCTTCGGGGCTCATATCTGTGGTGGTGTAGTGCTTGGCGCGGTTAGCGTAATAAGCTTTGCCATCAGGCCATTCGTTAGCAGCAATGGCGGCTCGGGCGCCAGGAATATACTCATCAACCATGAAGTCATAAAATGCTTGGTAAGCAGGGAAAACGCTGGTGGTAATGGCTTTTTGGCCTAGTTGGGCTAACGCAGCTTGTTGTGAAGCATCAATATGTTTTGGAAATCGAGTAAATGGACTGTAGAAGCCACTTTTCACTGGGTCGTCCATAATATAAGCGGCTACCGCATCTTCGAAGCCTTTAAGAACCACTTTAGGTTGGGTGTAACCCTCTTTTAGCCCTTGGCGCATATAGGCGATTTGTTGTTCAAAGTAGGGGGTAAGTGCATTCAAACGAGACAGGTAAGCGTGATAATCCTCCACCGTTTTAAATACAGATAAATTTGGCAAGGATGCCATGGCACCATGAAAACCGTATTCGGAATTAATGGGGACAAGATAAGCGCGAAAGTGATATTGGCTAATATAATTCTCTAGCCGATACTGCTGCATAAGCAACGAGATAAAAGCGTCGTCAGATAGATTTTCCTTAGAATACGCTTTCAATGCATGACGGTACGTTCGCCATTGTTGATCTTGAGTGGCTAAGCCTTGTGGTGAAATATCCGGTAGCTCGCTATTTTGCGAACTGTTGCCTTGTCTCGAAGCTAGAAGCGGGGAAACACTTAGTTCGTATATCCAAATTTCATCTAACAAAGCATAAAACGACTTATCCTCGTTGGAGCTTGCCAATGAGGTAAAGCTAGTAAGTACTAGTATAAAAGTTAACAAATAACGGTACATGAAAGCCTCCGGTAACCTTAGACCGGATTATCAACGGTGGGTTACTCTTTGTTAGGTGTATAAATTGGGCTAGGGAAAGGCATCACTTTATCAGACTTATTATCTAATTTAATAATTTTGGCTGTGCCTTTTTTCCTCACCGCATCAATTCGAAGGATGTTATGCATAGGAATATACGTACTGGTAACATCTGCGAACTCTGATTTAAGCTTTTCATGGCTTGGATCTACCACTATGCCTGTGTGGGTGTCCCACACAAATTCCCCAATTTCCACAAATCCAAATAAGCCACTTTGAGAAAGTGATTTGACGGACACATCGTAGCGTTCGCCATTACTTATGAACTGTACTCGATACAAAGGGTCGGTTTTTGTCATGGGTTTATTAATATGTTGATGACTTAAAGGGCGTGAATTTTACAATGGTCTAGAAATACGGGCAATGGTCGAAAATCGTTAGGCTTAAACGTTACGGAATCGCTTGGGTAAGGTAATATGTAAAGACCTCAAAAATAGTGGAAATACAATGATAAAAAAACTATTACTTGGAAGTGCGATGACGGCGATGGCATTTGCTGCCACTGCGCATAACCATGAAACGACAGAAAATAGCTTTAACCCTGACACTCAGCGTATAAAGTCACACTTATTTTTCTTAGCCGATGACTTACTTGAAGGCCGTGATACGGGGTCTCGAGGGCATGAAATTGCCGCGTTATACATAGCGACAGAATTCGCAAAATACGGTTTAAAGCCAGCAGGTACAGATGGCTACATGCAACAGGTAAGCTTCCGTAAAGCAAACCTATTGCAAGAGTCGCCAGAATTTACGCTTACTCGTAATGGCGAAAAAATTGATTTTGCTTACCCAAAAGAATATTTAGCAGGTCCTAGCTTACTTAGCGTAGATGCTAATGTTTCAGGCGAACTTGTGTTTGTTGGCTATGGCATAGTGGCTGACGAGTTGTCTCACAACGATTATGAAAATATCGATGTAGAGGGCAAAATTGTGGTTTCGCTAGCCGGTAAACCCAGTGATTTTCCTTCGGAAGAAGGTGCTCATTTTGCCTCAGGGTATCAAAAGCAAAAGTACGCCGCTGAGCATGGTGCAATTGGTATGATCACCATCACCACGCCTAAAAACGAAAAGGTACGTCCTTACCAAAGCCGCTTAAGCTATATTCATACACCGCGCATGGCTTGGTTGGATGACGAAGGGCAGTCAGCCAATACCTTCCCGCAAATTAAAGGTGGTGCGTATTTAAGTGAAGCTGCAGCAAAAACCTTATTTGAAGGGGCTGAGCGGGAACTTGACGATATTTATGCCGATCTTGAGGCAGATAAAGTACCAACAGGCTTTGCATTACCTGGCACAGTAAGCTTAAGTAAAAAGAGCACTCACGAAGTAGTGACTAGCCCGAATGTTGTTGGCGTGCTTGAAGGTTCAGATCCAGCACTTAAAGATGAATATGTCGTCTTTTCCGCGCACTCTGACCACATTGGTTTCGCGAAAACAGTTAAAAAAGACAATATCAACAACGGCGCTATGGATAATGCCTCTGGCACATCGGTAATGCTAGAAACTGCACGCTTATTCAGCGAAATGGACGTAAAACCTAAACGTTCGATATTGTTTGTATCGGTAACAGGTGAGGAAAAAGGATTATTAGGGGCAGATTACTTTGCTCGCAATCCTACCGTGCCGGTGACGTCAATGGTGGCAAACGTTAACCTTGATATGCCCATTTTAACCTATGAGTTTGCCGACGTAATTGCGTTTGGTGCAAACCACAGTGATTTGAAAGCGTCGGTTGAAACCGCTGCAAGCAATGCTGATATTTCATTAAGCCCAGATCCTTGGCCAGACCAAGCGCTATTTACTCGCTCAGATCACTACGCATTTGTTAAACAAGGCGTACCAGCAGTATTTTTAGTTCCTGGTTTAACATCAAAAGATCCCGAGGTAGATGGTAGTAAAGTGTTTGGTCACTTCTTATCAACGAATTACCACAAACCTAGCGACGATATTAACCAGCCATTTAATTGGAATGCTGCTGAAGCCTTTACCAAAGTAAATGCACAAATTGGTTGGACCTTAGCTAATCAAGAAGACAAACCGAAATGGAATGAAGGTGATTTCTTCGGGAATACGTTTAGTAAATAACGTAGCTTTATCTTAAATAAAAAAGCAGCATATCTATGCTGCTTTTTTGTAGGTAACGTGCGAACTACGTTATGCGATTTGAAAGCCCATTGAGGTTAAACATAACCTGTATCGATGTAACGAGATAGAGTCGTTGTTGATATTCGCTAGAGAAAACATTCTAGCCTTATACCACCATGATGATTGTACGCAAATGAGCGATGTTGCACTTGGAAGATGATATTAGAGAATATTTAAACTTATTTTTTTACTAATACAGAACTAGTAAGCTTTTTTTTACTCTAAAGTAGGGATTACATGGAATTTTTACGTTTGAGTTATCAGTTAGTAAAAAAGTATCTTCTAAATATTTAATGGCATCATTATGTTTCAGCACTTTATACTGACGCGCTTTAATCTTAGGAAAAAAGGTTGGGATGAGACAAAATCTCAATCTAAAGTTTTAACCGACAAGTGGATGGAGAATAGATTAGAGCTGTTTGAACAGTATTGCTATTCTTCGATAAAAGCGCAAACTAAAAAGGATTTTGAATGGTTAGTGTTTTTCGATAAAACGACACCACAAATCTTTCGTGAAAAAATTAGTGAGCTCTCTTCAAATTTTTCCAAATTCATACCTATTTATGCAGATGGAATGGACGATTTTTTACCGTCTATTACCAGAGAAATAAAAACTCGTCTCACAACGCCTTATTTAATTACAACGAGGCTAGATAACGACGACAGTCTTCATCAAGATTTTGTAAAAGAAGTACACAATCAATTCTCTAAGCAAGAGTTTAGAGTTATCGATTTCGTTGACGGATATACGCTACAGGTTTCGCCACGGGTAAGATTTGGTCTCCATTCACATGTTCACAACCCATTTATGAGTTTGATTGAAAAGAGTGAAAACTTTAAAACAATATGGACTCAGGAAAGGCATGGCTACTGGCGCAGTGTAAAAGAAGTTACTCCTGTACGTGGTAAAAGGTTGTGGATGTCAGTTATTCACATTGAAAACAAAGTAAATGAATATAAAGGTTACGGTAACGTAGCAAAGAGCGCTATTGATTCATTTAATTTGCACCCGCAAGCATTAGAAAATTTCAAATCTAATGCTGAAGATCCTCAATTAAGTAGCGCTGGCGCTTTTAAGCATAAGCTAAGAACAAATTGGAAAGTTAATTTTAAGCTAATAAAAAGAAGGCTTATTTCTTAGTTATTTGTTACAGGTGAAGCTAGATAGGTAAATCTAATATGCTGAACGTTATTTAACCCTATACGAATTAAAAAAGAGCTGTATGAAGTGACCCCATGAAGCTGGAAATTCCTATTACTGAGGGTCACTTTATATCGAACTGTTTTATACAAACATCTGCTTAAAAGCTGCCCATTGCTCATTGAACTGCTCCGTTGGTTTACGGGTGAAACCACTTCGAATAAACAAGTTAATGCGGCCGTCGGTGTAACAAATAAGCATATTAGCAATTATCGCTTCATCGGCTGATAGGGTTTTTCCTTCACGCAACTTGCGCTCACGTAGTACCTGCTTAAGCTGAGTCTCTAGGCGTTCAAAGAGTTTTGCGATACGCGCGCGCAGTCGGTCTTGCTCTCCCATTAATGCATCACCGTTTAATATACGGGTAATGCCGGGGTTCTTTTCGGCAAAGCCTAAAATGAGGTGAAGAATTAGCTGACATCGAGTCAGCGAGTCTTTCTCTTCGTTAACTATTTTATTAATGCGGGTAAACAAGGTTTCTTCGATGAACTCAATGAGTCCTTCGAACATTCTGGCTTTACTTGGAAAGTGGCGATATAGCGCCGCTTCTGAAACGCCCACTTTTTCAGCTAATTTTGCTGTAGTGATACGTTGACCAGGGTTTGTTTCCAACATTCCCGCTAGGGCTTGCAGAATTTGGGCTCTGCGATTTGTTTTTTTGACAGCAGGCATGATGAGAGTAATTCCTCCGCAACCGGACTTAAGAAGTCCGTTCCATGTTAAGTTGGCTCAGGCCAAATCGTTATGATGAGTTCTCGTTATTATCGACACGCAGAATACTTGTATTAGCGTATATCGTTATTTTTTATTTTTAAGTGATGTTCTAAGCTTGGCTATTGAACAATATTCTTACTGTTAAATCGATTCGCAATAAGTAGTAACAATGCTTCAGCTAACTTAGGTTTTGTGGTGGCAGGTAGGTGTTTATCGCCATCGTCCCAAATCACATGTAACGCATTATTATCGCTATTGAAGCCAAGTCCGTCGGCAGTTATGTCGTTTGCCGCAATCATATCAAGCTTTTTGTTTTTCAGCTTTCCACGGGCGTACAACTCCACATCTTGGCTTTCTGCAGCAAATCCAACACAAAAAGGCTTATCAGTTCGTGTTGCAATCGTTGCTAGAATATCAGGGTTTTTAACAAAAGTAAGTGTTAACTCATCACCGATTTTCTTAATTTTATTTTCGGCAACCTGCACTGCTTTATAATCTGCTACCGCAGCCGTGGCCACAAAAATATCGCATTGAGAAACCGCTTGCTCGCATGCCACTAACATTTCATCGGCGGTAGTCACATCAATACGCTTACATCCATCAGGGGTAGGTAAGTTTACTGGCCCCGCGATAAGAGTGACGTCGGCGCCCGCTTTAACGGCCATATCAGCAATAGCAAAACCCATTTTTCCCGAGCTATGATTGGAGATGTAGCGGACCGGATCCAGTGGTTCTCGTGTTGGTCCTGCTGTAATAAGGAGGTGTTTACCCGATAAAATCTTATCGTTTGAGGTGCCTAGGCTTCGGCTGATGGAAGAAGCAATTTCTACCGGCTCCACCATACGGCCTGAGCCTACATCACCACAGGCTTGATCTCCATCAGCAGGACCTATAAATAATGCACCATGCTGCGTTAAGATACCTAAATTTACTTGTGTTGCGGTTGCTTTCCACATTTGCTGGTTCATTGCAGGGGCAATAAAAGTTTTCGCTTCTGTGGCCAAGTATAAAGTGGTAAGCAAGTCGTCAGCCAATCCATGAGCCAGCTTAGCCATAATATTAGCTGTAGCGGGGGCAATAAGTAAGACATCTGCCCATTTAGCCAACTCTATATGGCCCATTGCCGCTTCTGCAGCTGGGTCTAGCAATTGTTGATGTACTGGATTACCAGACACCGCTTGCAACGAGAGAGGGCTGACAAATTCAGCCGCAGAGCCTGTTAGTACAACACGTACATTCGCGCCTAGCGCGGTAAGCTTACGCACTAAATCTGGGGTTTTATAAGCGGCAATCCCACCACTAACACCAAGCAGAATATTTTTATTTGCTAAAGACATATTTGAAACATCATTTTTTACATAACCTAAGACTATCATGATGGCTATTTTTGCGGTAGCTGAACAAAAGTACGCTCGGTGCTTAACACGCACCAGATAGTAAGTCACTTAAACAAGAACTCGCCCAATGATCAGTCGATTATAAATAGACTACTGCGCTATAACCCTATATTCATTTGGTGTGTGAGAAACTAATCATGTCGATAAAAGTGTGGCCTGTTAAAGAAAGGCCAAGGGAAAAACTGCTTTATTACGGTGCAGAATACTTAAGTGATGCTGAGTTAATTGCCGTTATGCTAGGCGCTGGAGTGGCAGGGAAAACCGCTTTAGGTTTGGCAAGAGATCTGTTGGAGAAAGTGGGATCGCTACGAGGTGTGGTTGCGGCAAACGAAGCCGAATTTACCGATGTGAATGGCCTTGGTGCTTGTAAATTTGCCCAATTCCAAGCCGCCTTTGAGATATTTAGACGCAACTTAGAAATCCCACTTGCTCGACAAGATGTATTTAATAATGTGGATGATACAAAGCGTTATTTGCAAGCAAAGCTACGAGACTGTCAGCAAGAAAAATTCCTGCTGTTGATGTTAGACAGTCAGCACCAACTTATTGCGTGTAGAACCATGTTTACAGGCACGATTAATAGTGCGGCGGTTTATCCCCGAGAGCTTTTAAAACAAGTGATGAAAGATAATGCAGCGGCCGTGATCTTAGTTCATAATCATCCCTCAGGCGTGGCCGAACCGAGTCAGGCAGATATTAGGCTGACCGGCGAGATCCAAAATGCGATGGCAATGATCGATGTTTCTGTTCTCGATCATTTTGTGGTCGGAGACACGGAAACGGTTTCATTTGCACAGCGAGGCCTGTTAACATAGATTTTGTTAGTCATTCATCGAATATAATCTAGTCAAATCGTTGAAAATGATTTAGCATATGACTCTAATGGGTAAATTTTCTGAAAGGACTAATATGAAAAAGTCAATTATTGCATTGTTTGCAGCGGCGGCTATGTCTGCTGGTGTTAGCGCTCAAGACTCTGAAGGCGGAGCTGGATCTACAGGACTTGGCGCTGTAACTGCTCCAGTTGTAGCGACTGCTGCTGTTGTTGCTGGCGTTGTTGCTGGTATTGCTTCTAACAATTCATCAACTACTCCAGTTGAAACAGTTACATCGTGTGAAGGTACTGATCCATTAGTAGACGGTGTTTGTGTTGGTACTACTGAAACAGTAACTGTTACAGGTACTGCAACTGCTACTACAACTATCACTGTTCCAGTGACATTTACTTACGCACCGACCGTACAGTAATAATAAATAGTTTCGAAAAAGCCGCTTTCATTAGCGGCTTTTTTATTTATGCCAAGAAAGTGTTCTTATTACTAAATAACAGTTGTCGAAATTTTCAATGAAAACATCCCTATTACTGATTGCTATCAGCCTGCTATCTCTTCTTGTTTCAGGGTGCTCCTCTACCGTTAACGCCTATATTAAAACCATTAGTCTTGCCCTTGAGGATCGCACCGTTTCCTACACCGTAGATGAAATAGCGGCAAGTAAAGCAGACTTACTACAAATTAAAGCGGGTGGGCGTGATGCTGCTTCACTTGCTCTTGCTTATATTGATGGTGATAAATACCGCTGGGTCTCAGGTGATAAGGTTATTTTCACCATGCATCATGGCGTGATTGTTCGCACTGAAGGACTAGATAACGAACTGTATTATACAGGAAATTTAAAGCACAACCCCTTGGCTAGCAATGATGTTTTAGCCTACTCGTGGCAAAGAAAACTTGATTTAGAAAACGTTGGATTCGGTCTGCCTGTGAGCTCAACATGGCGAGTACACGGCGAGGAAAGCCAAACCTATCTAGGTGCTACTTTGACGGTTACTAAAATAACGGAAAGTGTTATTTTTCCAGAGACTACGCCTTATATCGACACCAACTTGGAATGGGAAAATACCTACTACCTTGACGCAAAATCGAAACAGCTTTTAGCTTCTACGCAAAAGTTTAGCCCACAAGGTGATGTATACGACATGGTCTATTTAAGTCGAGTAGTACGTTTAATGAAAAGTAAGGAGCAGTAAATAAAATGAGAGTTTTTGTTACCTTACTAATGAGTTTTTGGCTTTTACTATTTACCGCTTCTGTATCTGCCCAAGTGACTATCATAATTAATAAGCAATCTTATGAGTTTACGCAGCCGATAAGACTTAACAGTGTATTATCCATTGTGGCTGAATCTGGTGATTGGTATTGGCCAACATCAGGCATATACAATTTAAATGACGCTTATGCTGAGCGTGAGAAAGATGCTGTTTTATCAGAAATTCGTATGGTTATGAAAGACTACAATGCGAACAGCGATACGTACCGCGCATTAGAAAACCTGTATCAGCAGGTCTCTTCATGGACAGTATCTACGCGAGTCATCACGCCAATATCCTATAATCGTGCGCGTTTGATTGCTGAAGAAAATCCTATGTTTCAACCTGGGCGATATTTGCTTCGCATTAGTCCTCGTCCGTCAGTTGTGCACTTTTCTGGGTTAGTTATTAAACCTGGTGCTTATAGACACGGTAATGATCTTTCTATTTTTTCTACTGCAAAGTCAGTCACTAAAGCCTCAGACGCTGATAAAAGCCATGTTTTCGTGATTACTCCAATGGGCGAGATAGAGAAACGTGGTATTGCCTATTGGAATATTGATTACTCTCAATTAATGCCAGGCAGCCAAATTTATGTACCCATTACAGGGCAGATATTCAGTTCAACGTTGGATGCACTCAATACCCGCATCGCAAACTTAGCAGTACATAGGATCCTTCCTCAATGAGCGCTTTTCCTTATAAGAAAACATCTTTAGCACTCATCATTAGTGCATCAGCCTGTCCCGCCCTGGCTGATACAGATAACATCGACACCGAGTTTCGGGTTACTCCTTCGCAAATGGTGCAAGGCGGTAACGGGCTTATTCAAACCCCTACAGCGCGTATGCGTGAAGAAGGGGGATTAGCTGTAAATTATACCGATAACGGTGAATACCGTTTTTGGTCAGTCAATTTGCAATTATTCGATTGGATGGAAGCGACTGCTCGCTATACCGACGTACGTACACAATTTTATAGCAATGTTGAATCGTTCAGTGGCGACCAAACCCTTAAAGATAAAGGCTTAGATGTAAAATTTAGGTTGTGGAAAGAAGGCTACTACACGCCAGATATTTCGGTTGGTTTTCGCGACTTTGGCGGTACAGGTTTCTTTGAAAGTGAATATATTAACGCCAGTAAATCATTTGGGCCTTTTGATGTTCATTTAGGGTTAGGTTGGGGCTACTTAGGTACGGCAGACGATATCACTAACCCACTTTGTGAGTTTAGAGACAGTTACTGTGATCGACCCACAGGGTTTTCTGGTCGCGGCGGAAAGGTTGATTACGACCAGTTCTTCAAGGGAACAACGGCCTTTTTTGGTGGCATCGAGTATCAAACACCTTGGGAGCCATTAACCCTTAAACTTGAGTTTGAAGGTAACGATTATTCGTTAGATAGGGCTGGAGAATTAGAGCAAGATTCTCGTTGGAATGTGGGGGCGGTATATCGCTGGAAAGACTTTGATTTCAGTATGAATTATCAGCGCGGAAACACGTTTGGTTTCGGTGTAACCTATCGCTTTAATATGAACACCATAAGCCAAGTTAAGTACGATAAACCACCCAAAACCTTAATGGCTAGGCAAGCGCCTGATACTATTGATAAAGTGGATAAATCAAGATTGTATAATACACTTGTGCAGTCAGGTGGCTTTGCATTGTCCGACGTTAATATTGATGAAGACAAAGCTGTATTTTATGGAACACAGTTTGTTTACCGTGATCAGGATGAAGCAATTGAACGGGTAGGACGCATTATTGCATCAGAACTTCCTGATTCAGTGACTGACTATCACATTGTTGAAAATAGCGGTGGTCAGCCAATGGTTGATACCACAATAGATGCTGAACAGTTTATTACGGCAGCACGCTATGAGTCGATAGATTCGGACATCACCCAGTCTTATGTAAGAACCACACCTTCTAAAGAGGTAATGGATGCTTATGAGCCCACGAATACCCACGGGCTGTTTTATGGTGCTAACTTCTTCTGGACACAATCATTCGGTAACCCTGAAGACTTCTATTTATATCAAACAGGTTTAATTTTGAATGCAGGTTATGCCCTTAATAACAAACTATCTGTTATGGGCAGTGCGCGGGTTACCCTATTAGACAACTTTGATAAATTTAACTTTCTGGTTGATAACGAAGAAACCGTATTACCACGTGTAAGAACACGAGTAAGGGAGTACGTATCAGAAAATCCCATAGGGCTAGACACGGCCTTTATTCACTATAAAGATAATATCAGTGAGAACGTATTTGGGCAGGTGTACGCGGGTTATCTAGAAACTATGTTTGCTGGTGTCGGTGGTGAGGTTTTATACCGTCCTGTCGATAGCAGATTGGCATATGGAATAGACATTAACTATGTAAAACAGCGTGATCCTTATAATCAATTGTCGACTTTAGATTACGATGCTATCACCGGCCATGCCAGTGTTTATTGGCAACCTGAAATGCTTAAAGGTACGCAATTAACGGTCAGTGCTGGACAATTTTTGGCAAAAGACAAAGGCGTTAATATCGATTTCGCAAAACGTTTCGATAGTGGAATTGTTGTAGGTGCGTATGCGGCTTTCACCGATGTCTCATCTGAAGAATATGGAGAAGGTAGCTTTACCAAAGGCTTCTATATCTCAATTCCTTCAGACTTGTTCTTACTGCAACCTTCGAAGGGGAGAGGAACATTCCCCTGGGTGCCGATTTCTCGAGATGGCGGACAAATGTTAGGGCGGCCAGTGCGTCTTATCGATTCCACTGCAGTACGCTCACCGTTTTACGACTAACTACTAAGGTAAGCACGAGGTAACGATTGCTTCGTGCTTACTTCCACCATAACTAAAGCTTATTTTTACGTGTTTTTTAATAATATTAACAACACGTTACTCGCTGCTTTCTTTTATTATTTCAATAATTTCAGTGGTTGAAATAGAAGGCGTTCGAGGCAGGTAAACCACGTCGCATATATCCTTAAACTCATCAAATTTACCGTACCAGTCATCACCCATAACCAGCACATCCGCTTTGTGTTGAATAATGTAATCACGTTTCTTTTCTAAAGATTCTTCGGTAAAAATTTTGTCGACAAAGCGCAAGGATGCGAGTAATTCCTCCCTACTGTGGTAGGGATAAATAGGAGTCCGCCCTTTTTTACTTAAATTGAGTTCGTCTGAAGAAAGACCCACTATAAGTGCATCGCCTTCTGCGCGAGCACGTTTAAGAATTCTTATGTGACCAATGTGCAGTACATCGAATGTACCGAAGGTTATAACGCGTCTCAAAATGCCACCTGATTATTAGGTTTTAAGTTATTGGGTTGTAAGATATTCGGCAATGCGGTTGCTGCATTGACCATCAGTAATGCCTACCATTTCTTGCGTGATTTTTTTGCGATTTACGCTTAATTCCATCGGCTGTTTTAAGCACTCTACTATCAACATATTCGCTTGAAAAGCATTGCTAGCTCTATGTGATATCTGGTTAAACAGGGCGATATCGGGATCTAGTCGTTTCTTTAATCTGAAATTGAAGAGGCCTGAGTAATTCCAGCGTGTATGAAAAAAGTCGCACCATACGATTGGGCGATCTATCGAAGCAAATTCAAAAATAGCGGATGATGCATCAGAAAGCATAATATCGGCGATTTGCATGAATGGCAGTAGGTCAAAGTCTTTTGCATTTGCCAAGTACACATTTTCATAACGACCCCATGCTTCAACCCTTTGCTTTTGAGATTTGTATTTAGGTTTTGTCAGGCTAAAGAAATGAGGTTTAACAATAATATTTACGTTGCTTAAGGTTTCAGGCCAATGTGGGGGAAAGCATTCGATACTTGATGGGAAAAAGGTGGGCGCATACAGTACAGTAGGCTTGTTTGAGTCTAGCCCCAATGCTGACAAGTCAATAAGTTGTTCGGTTTCATTAAATATTGGGTCGAGTTTCGCGTAGCCTGAATTTATAAAGTGTCTATCAGGGTACATTTCTTTTAGTCGTTCAAGGCGACTTTCCCCTTCAACAAACCTGACATCGAAGGGAAATTCAGAGACATCGTAATAACATGCTTTAGGGCCGATGCCGTGCAACATCAGCGCAAGGCGTGAAGTAATATGCTTTTTTTGTTCGGCATTAAAATAAGGTCGATTTCCGAATACAATCCAGTCAGCGTTACTTTTGCTGTAAAGGGACAGTGTTTCATCTTTATTTGAGATAAATTGGAATTGAAAGCCTTCTTTCTCTATGACTTCCTGTTTCAAAGCATCTAAACCAAGTTCTTGGTGTAAAACGAACTCGCATAAAACACCCGCTTTTAACAGTGTACGGGCCACAGGTATATATTGGGGAAGGTAGTAAAGGTGTTGTACATCAAAGAGGACTTTACCTAGCATTTGAAACGCTCCGACATCGCGGCGGCAAAGTTATTAAACAGACGCACCGTCAATTATTATTATTTTTATTGCGTATAATCTGCGTTTAACGCAGTATAGCGCGCGTTCGTAAAACAGTAACAGAGATTAAGCGCGATGACTTTACACTTAAGTGTAATTTTTTAGCTCTTTTTAAAAATAATCGTTATTTTTGACTAAAAATGTGACAAAAATTGAGCTTTTTTCCTTTTCTTATTGAAATTGGGATCTGTTTGCTGTATAAAATGCGCCCTCTAATTTATAGTAATACGTCATTTGATCCAGTGACCTTTTGATAGGTGGAATCGATTGACGCGACAGTTATCGTTGTTCTGGAGACAAATCAATGTCAAGAGTATGTCAAGTAACAGGTAAGCGCCCTACGGTTGGTAATAACCGTTCGCACGCAAGAAACGCGACTCGTCGTCGTTTTTTACCAAACCTTCACTCTCACCGTTTTTGGGTTGAGAGCGAAAACCGTTTCGTTAAGTTACGTTTATCTGCTAAAGGTATGCGTATCATCGATAAAAATGGTATCGATTCAGTACTAACTGACATCCGTGCCCGTGGTGAGAAAATCTAAGGAAGCCTACAATGCGTGATAAAATTAAATTAGTTTCTTCAGCAGGTACAGGTTTCTTCTACACCACTGATAAGAACAAACGTAACATGCCTGGTAAAATGGAGATCAAAAAATTTGATCCTGTTGTACGTAAGCACGTTATGTTCAAAGAGGCCAAAATCAAGTAATAAACTTGCTTTTGTCTCCACGAAAACCCAGCCTTTGCTGGGTTTTTTGCTTTTGAGCATATGAAAATATTGCCGCTGGAATATGTCAGTTTCAGGCATTACCATAAACGCTATATTCGTTAAATAGGATTGCTGGTGGCAAGACTCTCACAACGCGCGATGAACAATGTGGTTATTGTTGCCATGTTAGTCATGATTGCGCTATTTAACTTAGACAGCTTCCTGCCTAAACGTGCCGTTCCCGAATTAAGGCCGCTACTGCCACCTGACGCCTATGTACTTAAAATAGAGCATGCCAGTAGCAAGTTAGAGAGAAATGGTCAGCAGTGGCGTCAAGTGTCCTCTAAAGGGGCCTTGCCTGTATCAGCACAGGAGCAAATTGCAGCGTGGCAAGCCGCTCAGCTTAAAACGGCGTCTTTGGTAGACAACGCATTTCAGTCAATTGAGCCCATAGTGGTGGTTATCTGGCTAGCAGGGCAAGCGAATGGCCATGTCTTTGCGTTTTATAACAATACGCAGCCGGTTACTGTAAAATACAACGGCCTTTGGTACACCCTTGAAAATACTGAACTGAACGCGCTTCTTCCATGGCTTAGTGAACCCGCTAATTAATTAAGCGTATTAGCCTAGTCACTACTGTCAGTGACCGGTGACGCTTAACCAATCTTCATTGCAACGAACTAGACAACCCAAAGCTGGAGGGGAAAATGCCTGAGTTACCAGAAGTCGAAGTAAGCCGTTTGGGCGTATCCCCTTATCTGCTAAACGAAACTATAGACAATATTATTGTGCGCGAACGCAGAATGCGCTGGCCTATTCCCGAAGACGTGGCGTTAGCTATCGGAAAAAAGGTGATAGCCGTTAAGCGTAGAGCAAAATACCTCATGATCGAAACCGAAGCGGGTACGCTTATTTTGCATTTAGGCATGTCGGGTAAATTGCGGGTTATTGATGCGTCTACACCTGTTGCGAAACATGATCATGTTGATATTGTGATGGCGACAGGGAAATGCTTACGTTTTAACGATCCTAGGCGCTTTGGGGCCTTCTTATGGCAACCCCCGGGCGAGGCCTTGAAATTACTTGCTAACCTAGGACCAGAGCCGTTGACTGACGATTTCGATGATGCGCGTTTGTTCGCTTTATCTAGAGGCAAAAAAAGTACCGTGAAAAACTTCATCATGGACAATGCAGTTGTGGTGGGCGTGGGGAATATTTATGCCAATGAAGCTTTATTTTTAGCGGGTATCGACCCAAGAAGAGAAGCAGGGAAAGTCAGTAGCGCTCGCTACAAAAACCTTACGCAAATTATTAAGCAGGTATTAGCAAAAGCGATAGAGCAAGGCGGCACTACACTAAAAGATTTTGCGCAAACTGATGGGAACCCTGGCTACTTTGCACAGCATTTGAATGTGTATGGAAGAAAAGGAGAGCCGTGTGAGGTATGCAAAACAGAAATACAAAGTAAGGTGATTGGCCAGCGAAATACGTTCTTTTGTAAACAGTGCCAGCGCTAGTTTTAGTGCACACTAGATAGAACACGTTAGATAAAACAGACTGAGCTCAATAGGCATGTTGAGCGCAGTGTGTTTAACATTTTCTATTAAAGCGTTTTAGTCTTCTCGGCGCAGTCTATCTTGCAATGCTTGATCGACCACCGGATGGCAAAAACCACCTACCTTACCTCGATGCAGTGCAACTTCTTTTACTAATGTAGATGATATAAAAGAGTTTTCTTCTGCTGGTGTCAAAAACACACTTTCTAATTTTGGATTCAAACGGCGATTCATATTTGCTAGCTGAAATTCGTATTCGAAATCAGATACCGCACGTAATCCGCGAATAAGAATGGTGGCTTTTTGCTCATCGGCAAAATCTGCAAGTAAGCCCGTGAAACCCATCACTTCTACGTTAGGTAAATCGGCGGTAACCTTGCGAATCATTTCCACTCTCTCATCAAGGGTGAATAAGGGTTGCTTGTTGGGGTTCGCGGCAATACCAACTATTACATGAGAGAAAAGCTGTGATGCCCTTTCTATCAGGTCTGCGTGCCCATTGGTGATGGGATCAAAAGTGCCTGGATAAAGTGCTCGTGTATGCATGTTAATCTAATCTTTATTGTTGTAGGGCAACAGTATCGATAAATATGGGTAGATGCAATTGCAATTCAGCTGCTTCTATAGCCCGCTAAACAATACTGCCAGTCATCTTGAGTCCAGTAAAACTGGGTATTTAAGCCTTTTTCTTTATTCAACGAACGTAACAAACGGGACAGGTTATCTTTTTTCCAATGGTGTCCGCGACGTTCATGACAGCGATCAAAATCTATCAACCAAATATTACGCTCATTATCCATCATAATATTTCTGATGTTCGCATCGTGATGATAAATCTGGCAGGCATGCATTTTAGCCAAAGCTTCGCCCACCGCATACCAATCATCTTTTGATAAGGGGTCTCGGGTAAGCATGTGATGCAAGTCTTGGCTTGCCGGAATATTCTGGGTAATAAGATCCCCACGATAAATAAAACCACGGCGATGAATACGGGCGCCAACCGGTACAGGCACGCGAAGGCCATGTTCTCGCATTTTAGTCAAAAGGCGAAACTCTTCAAACGGACGAGAACGCTCTACACCAAGAAAAAAATACTGATCACTAAGTAATTTCCCAACCAATCCACCACGTTTAAAATGTCGTAGCACCCAATGCTGAGCATCATAGTCGATAAAAACAGTGGTACCACGGCCTTTGGCCTCACCGGTAATTTTATTTTGGAATAGCCAAAATTCATGACTGAACATATCTACGCTAGGTTCAGTCATGAGTTCATCGTTGTATAAGAAGTGATGCCCAGCACCTAAGTCTCGTCGTATTATCGCCATGACGTCCGTTACTTATGGTAAAATTTACCATTCTAATGAATTATTTCGGCATTTCAGCAACGAGAGAGCATTTGTGGGAAAAAAGATTTGCTTAATGCGTCTATCTGCTATTGGTGATATCTGCCATGCAGCCGCTATGGTAACACGTATTCAAACCCATTGGCCGGACGCTGAGTTAACTTGGGTCATTGGCAAGGTAGAGTATCAGCTGGTTAAGCTAATGCCGAATGTGCGCTTTATCATTTTTGATAAAAAACAAGGCAAAGCCGCCGTTGAGAGCTTAAAAAATGCAGTGAAAGGTGAAACCTTCGACGCACTGCTTATGATGCAAGTTGCCTTGCGCGCGAACCTAGCCTCTAGAGTGATAAAGGCGAAGCGCAGAATTGGCTTCGACTGGGCCAGAAGCAAAGAACTGCATTGGTTATTCGCGAACGAGCGCGTAGCGCCACGCCAACATTCTCATGTGCTCGACGGTTTTATGGATTTTGCCGACGCGCTAGGCGTGCCAAAAGTCGCTACGCCATCATGGAATATCCCTGTTAGCGAAGAAGATGAACGCTGGGGTGAAGAACAGGCCGCAGCGCTAGGCGACTATGTGGTTATTGCGCCTGCCGCTAGCAAAGCAGAACGTAACTGGCTTCCCGAAAGGTACGCTGCAACTGCTGACTATTTATCACAACAAGGTAAATCAGTCATATTAGTGGGTGGTCCTGGTGACCTCGATAAAGCCACTGCCAATGCTATTTTAGCGTGTAAACCCACTATTAAAGCGGACTTTACTGGCAAAACCAGTCTTCACCAGTTATTGGTATTGTTAAAGCATGCGAGTTTAGTGCTTGCGCCTGATACCGGTCCTGCTCACATGGCTACCACAGTAGGCACGCCCGTTATTGGATTATATGCTCATTCAAACCCTATCCGCACTGGGCCATATAACAACATAGATAACACGGTCTCCGTGTACGATTCGTGTATTGAAAAGCAAAAAGGAAAAAAGTGGGAACAATTACCTTGGGGAATTCGCGCAAAGGGCGATAACTTGATGGAAGGTGTTACCACAGATGCGGTATTTTCAAAAATTAATGCCTTGGTTTAACTAATACATTAACGAATACGCACTATTTCTGGGAATTTCTTCTAACCGTTATCTACACTTAGGTTATACGCGCCAATTTTTTTAAGACACGGAGAGCGCCCTTTGGTGATTATGCTCGCATTGATGAAACGAATACGAGCTTTAACTAGCAATTCAGAGTACTCAGCACTGGTGCTCAGTATGCTATTTTTAGCTTGTAGTCCAGTTGCTCTCGCACAACAGGCCGTCGTGGTCGCTAATGCGTCGGTGGATACCACATCCCTGACTCAATCAGAATTACGCCAAATATTTACAGGCCACAAACAATACTGGAGCAACGGAGAAAAAATCCACGTTGTTGTTCTTGAGGATGAGCATGGATTACACAAAGCCTTTTGTCGTGAAACGCTGCATATGTTTCCGTATCAACTATCTAGGTTATGGGACCAACTTACTTATTCGGGGCAAGGAGTAACACCTGCTCGTGCCGCATCACAGGCGAAACTGATTGAATTAATTGAAAGTACGCCTGGTGCAATTGGATACATAGGAAATGGAAAAGTAATTGAGGCGCGACAAATTGAGGTGCGTGAACGATGAAAAAGCAATTGTTGATATGGATATTTTGTGCAGCAATATTCATCTTTGGTACCCAAGTAGTATATGCAGCAGATGAACCAGCAAAGTTCACTTGGCATGGTTATATTTCACAAGGAATTACGCAATCTGTTGATAGTAATTTTATCACCTCTGATAACGATATTACCGGTGAGTTAACCGAGTTAGGCATAAACGGTCATTATCGCTTAACCAATAATTTGTCGGTAGCTGGGCAAGTAGTTTACCTAGATGGCGGTAATCGATTTGAGCAAGGAGCCAGAGTAGATTACCTTTTCTTGGACTGGTCCATTAATGATATTTGGGGCTGGCAGGGTCAAGTTCATTTGGGGCGCTTTAAAAATAGACATTGGCTTTACTCGGTAACGCGTGATGTTCCGCAGACTAGAGATACTGCGGTACTGCCTCAGTCAGTCTATTTTGATAGCTTTCGCGATGTAGCCCTTGGTAGCGACGGTATTCAAACCAGTTTTAAGAGATATTCGAATGACAATATTTGGGAGGTTAACTGGAGTTATGGCAGTTCAGATATTAACGAAGCTCAGAAAAATTTCCTTTTAGGAAATATTGCATCAGGTGAAATTGAACAAGATTTTGTGCATCAATTTAGCGTTTTTTGGCAGCCTTCTACGATGGCGTGGAAATTGGGGCTTAGTTGGCTTGAATCAGACTTTACTTATCAAGCATCTGTTATGGACAATAGGTTTGATGGTGAGGCTAATATTCGCCGTTTTATGTTTTCTGCACAGTACTTTAGCGAAAACTGGCAGTTGAGTTCTGAGATCCTGAGAGAGTTACAAGATTCTCAAGGGCTCTTTGCTCCAAATTTTAGAGAAAGAAGAACTGCTGAGGGGGGCTTTGTTCAATTTCGCTATTTATTTAACAGCAAGGTAAGCGGGCTAGTTAGTTACGATACGTACGTAAATAACGTGTCTGACCCTGATGGGAAACAACTTGAGCAAAGTAGTTTTGGACAAATTCCCGCCTACTTTGGCTACGTCGACACTATAGCCGTGGGCGCGCGATGGGACTTTGCTCCAGGGTGGCGCATTCAAGCAGAACACCATTGGGTAGAGGGCGCAACAAGAGCGGTGAGTCTTTTGGACCCTAATATTAAAGATCGTAGCGACAAATACTGGCGTATGTGGTCTGTACAACTGATGTACTGGTTCTAGGTTCACTTATGAAAGTGGAGATGTCCTTTACCACTAAAACCATCATTATGTTGATGGCGATGGTGCTAACCGTCACGGTAGTGATATCTATGATGCTCATTCGTGAGTCTGATTCAAGCTTGGTTTTTCAGCAGCAAGAAGAGCAACTTAAAAACCAACGTCGATTGCAGCTTTTCGAGGATATTCTGCATAACCGTATGGTGTTGTGGGTAGACATGTTTAGCCACATAGAAATGTCGGAGCATCAGGATTTAGGCTACTTTTATGAAAATCTTCAGCGAAATCAGGAATACCTGATGCTGAACTTTCATGTGGAACGGCTGTATCTGTTTGACCGAAACGGCGTAGTGGGAGAGCAATCCACCCCCATTAGCGATTTTGTTCTAAAATTAGTGCGCAGTACGCAGCAGTCTCTTAGCAGCAGAGCGTTAATTCGCTGTGAGGATGCGTGCACACATTATTTATCAGTGCCCATTATGACCGATGACGAGGTGGTTCCTGTCGTTATCTTGTCTGCTTCATTGCGTGAACTTTTGTCTTTGTTTAACCGCTCTACCGACGCCCATAAGGTCGTGATGGTTCAGAATAAGCAAGGCGATGAAAACGACCCTACCTTAACGCTATCCAGCCAGCTTTCACAGTCTAACCAAGATTATTTAACCGAGCTCATTGCCGCCTTTCCCAAAGGTTGGAGTGTAGAAAAACTGGTGGTTAAAGGGCTTCGAGTTTCGTTTCAGGGAAAAGAGCTGTCGGTAAGTTTGCTGCCCTTCCCCCACAGCCTCACAGAGCAACCTTACCTCATGGTTGTGCAAGATATTACTGCATTAGTACATCAAAAAGAGCAGTACGAATTACTGGTTATAATCAGTGCGATTGTGCTGTTTATCGTGTTCTCATTGCTTCTAAGGCTCTTTCTTAATCAATACCGCTTGAGGCTATTAGGTATAAGTGAAGGTTTGCCTATGCTTGCCGACCACAAATTTATCGAATACCGCAAACTAGTTGAAAAGAAGCAGCACGCTTCGCTTTGGCGATTAAACGACGAACTTGATGTGGTAGAAGATGCTGCGAATGCCCTGGCAAAACAACTGGAAGACTTCGATGGCCAAATGGCGGTGAATACTGCCAAACTTGAAAAAATGGCCATGTTCGATGTGCTTACCGGTCTGCCAAACCGGAATATGCTGACCTTTCAAATTGAAAACCAACTTGCCCACTCAGCGCGAGACGATAGGTTGGTTGCACTGATGTTCATGGACTTAGACGACTTTAAAAAAGTTAACGACAGCTATGGTCATGACGTGGGAGATAAGCTTTTAAAAGCCGCGGCTATGCGGATATCGCGGCCTATTAGAGAAACTGATATTGCTTCACGATTTGGTGGTGATGAGTTCGTTGTATTGTTATCTAGCATCGAAAACAAAGAACAAGTGGAACACGTTGCGAAGAAAATCATTGAAGAGTTTGACCAGCCGATTGAAGCGGGTGGCATGCAATTTTACGTCTCTATTAGTATAGGTGTGGCCGTGAGCCGCCATGCCAGAGCTACGCCAGTGGAATTGTTACGGCATGCTGATATTGCTATGTATGAGGCAAAATCGAAAAAAGGGGCGGGCTATAGAGTTTACGATGCCACCATGAACTTGAAGGTAATGAAAAAGGTTGAGCTTGAAGCCGAAGCGCGGGTGGCGCTAAGAGAAAGTCAGTTCAGTTTGGCCTTGCAGCCTCAAATCGACTTGCGAACCAATGAATTAATAGGCTTCGAAGCACTACTTCGCTGGTATCACCCTGTTAAGGGGACCATATCACCGGCAGAGTTTATTCCTTCACTTGAAAACACCTCTTTCATGCTAGAGCTAGATTATTGGGTAATAGCCAAGGCCACCTACCTTATTAGAGAACTGAACGCGAATGGTTACCCTAATGTGAAGTTAGCGATTAACCTGTCTGCTGGGCAGTTTCTTGACCCCAGTCTTCCTGATTTTTTGCAGCAGCAAATTATTCGCAATGATATTTCACCATCCCAAGTGTGTTTGGAATTAACGGAAACCGTATTGGTCACCGACATTGAACGTGCAACCTCAATTATGCGTACTATTAGAGACATGAGGTGTACTTTGGCCATTGATGACTTTGGAACGGGCTACTCGTCACTCAGTTACTTAAAATCACTGCCCGCTGACTTTATAAAAATCGACCGTTCTTTTGTAGCCAATATCGTCGAGAATGCCGATGATAGAAACATCGTGCATTCAACCATTGCCATGGTGCGAAAAATGGGGTTAATTGTGGTAGCTGAAGGCATTGAAACAGCAGAGCAGTTTGAAATGCTATGTCACTTTGATTGTCAGATGGGGCAGGGGTATTTAATTAGTCGACCCATTCCAGAGCCAGACATTTGGACCACCCTAAGCAAGAACGTACACATGGGCATATGGGACAGTACGCGGTCTAACGAATAGGGCAGCCTAGCCAGTTAGATTTTTAGCCACAGCTAACAAGTGTGCTAAAAAGTTTACAGCTACAAGTTTTAATACTGTTAAAACGCCCCCTTCCTTGTGTAACCTTTATATCGCTTTCTTTAAAATACATTTTTTATTAATTTCGGAGTCTGACATGTCAGCGGCATTTATCTCTCACCTGCAAGCGCAAATTGAGGCCACTAAAGAAGATGGTCTGTATAAAAAAGAGCGCGTTATTACTTCACAGCAACAAGCAGATATAGACGTGGCCAATGGCGAGCATGTCATCAACTTCTGTGCGAACAACTATTTAGGTTTGGCTAACCATCCTGATCTTATCGCTGCGGCTAAAAGTGGCCTTGAAACCCACGGGTTTGGCATGGCGTCTGTGCGTTTCATTTGTGGTACGCAAGACATACACAAACAGCTAGAAACCGAAATTAGTGGCTTCCTAGGTACCGAAGACACTATTTTATACCCTTCATGCTTCGATGCGAACGGCGGGTTATTTGAAACCTTGCTTGGCCCAGAAGACGCCATTATTTCTGATGCGTTAAACCATGCGAGCATTATTGACGGCGTGCGTTTGTGTAAGGCTAAGCGCTACCGTTATGCCAATAACGACATGGACTCACTGGAAGATCAACTTAAGCAAGCCGTTGCCGACGGCGCACGATTTAAAGTGATTGCTACCGATGGCGTGTTCTCGATGGACGGTGTAATTGCCAACCTTGCAGGTATTTGCGACCTTGCTGAAAAGTACGATGCACTGGTCATGGTAGATGATTGTCACGCTACAGGCTTTTTAGGCGAAAACGGCAAAGGTAGTCATGAATACTGCGACGTAATGGGCCGAGTGGATATTTTAACTGGTACTTTAGGCAAAGCTATGGGCGGCGCATCAGGCGGTTATACGTCAGGCAAAAAAGAAGTGGTTGAGTGGTTACGTCAACGCTCTCGCCCGTACTTATTCTCAAACTCTGTTGCTCCACCTATAGTTTCGGCCTCACTTAAAGTATTTGAAATGATGAAAGATGGCGCAGCATTGCGTGAACAACTATGGCGCAATTCAGCCCACTTTCGTTCTCGTATGGAAGATGCTGGCTTTACCCTTGCAGGTAAAGATCACGCTATTATTCCTGTGATGCTAGGCGATGCGCGTGTTGCTAGCGAGATGGCAGACAAGCTACTTGAAAAAGGTATTTACGTGATTGGTTTCTCATACCCTGTAGTACCTAAAGGGCAAGCTAGAATACGCACCCAAATGTCAGCTGGGCATTCTATTGAGCACGTAGACAAAGCCATTGATGCGTTTATTGAAGTAGGCCGTGAAATGGGAGTTATTGCATGAAGTCGTTAGTTAAAGCAAAAGCTGAAAAAGGCATTTGGCTTCAAGATACCCAAGAGCCTGAAGTTGGCCACAACGATTTATTAATCAAAATTCGTAAAACCGCCATTTGCGGTACCGACATGCACATTTACAACTGGGACGACTGGTCGCAAAATACTATACCCGTACCTATGGTTGTAGGCCACGAATACGTAGGCGAAGTAGTTGGTATGGGTCAAGAAGTACGCGGCTTTGCCGTTGGCGACCGAGTGTCTGGCGAAGGCCACATTACCTGTGGTCACTGCAGAAACTGTCGTGCTGGCCGTCGCCATTTATGCCGCAACACCGAAGGCGTTGGCGTAAATCGCTCTGGGGCCTTCGCAGAGTATTTGGTTATTCCTGCGTTTAACGCATTTAAAATTCCCGATAATATTAGTGATGAACTGGCATCTATTTTCGACCCATTTGGTAATGCTGTGCACACCGCCCTTAGCTTCGACTTAGTGGGTGAAGATGTATTAATTACCGGTGCTGGTCCTATTGGTATTATGGCAGCTGCAGTGGCGCGTCACGTTGGTGCGCGCCATGTGGTTATCACCGACATCAACCCGTATCGCTTAGAGCTTGCTAGAAAGATGGGCGCAACTCGCGCCGTTGATGTTAGCAAGGAAGACTTGCAAGACGTGATGAACGAGCTTGGGATGAGTGAAGGCTTTGATGTTGGCCTTGAAATGTCGGGCGTACCGGTCGCCTTTCGCGACATGCTAAAGAAAATGAATCACGGCGGAAAGGTGGCAATGCTAGGTATTCCACCACAAGATGTATCGGTTGATTGGAACCAAGTTATTTTTAAAGGGTTAGTGATCAAAGGTATCTACGGTCGTGAAATGTTCGAAACCTGGTACAAAATGGCAAGTTTGCTGCAAAGTGGCTTAGATTTGTCGCCAATCATCACACATACCTTCTCGGTTGATGACTTTCAGAAAGGTTTTGATACCATGGGTTCAGGACAATCAGGCAAAGTTATACTGGACTGGCAATAATGACAGCATTTTCACACATTAGTGTACAAGACGTAGCAAACTTCAATGGCGATGTAGCCATCGTAGATATTCGTGACCCGCAATCTTTTGCTAATGGTCACATGCCAGAAGCGAAGCCGTTGAATAACGATAACTTCGCGGCCTTTGTAGAACAAACGCCAAAAGAAACCCCTGTGGTAGTAGTGTGCTATCACGGCGTAAGCAGTCAGCAAGCCGCACAGGTTATTGCCGAGCAAGGTTTTAACACCGTCTATAGTATGGACGGTGGTTTCGAAGCATGGCGATTAGGTCAGTCTGTGGTGTCTGAAAATTCGTGAGCCATCCTTTAATTGCTTTTCGTCAGCAAGGCGTGGCGCATTTACTGGCTAACTACTTAGGTAGCCAGAATATCACCGCCACGGTAAAGCCTACTGAAACGGGTGATGAGTTTGTTGTATTATTGGCAGACGACAACGATGCACTTAAAGCCCGCGCCATAACTGAAGAATTTATTCAGCAACCGAACAATCCTAAATATCAGCAAGCTGCTTGGCAGCATGGTGAAAACGTCGATTTAGTGCCCTCACGTCAGTTTGATATGAAAGGGTTCATCAACAATGCATTGTCGGTACCGTTAACCAGTATTGTGTTTGTACTTTGTGTACTGGTGTATGGTTTGTCGTTGCTAGGCTTGTTCAGCCCCATTGCGCAACACCTGCTCATGCAGCCACTTAGTGTGCTTGCCGAAAACCATGAGTGGTGGAGGCTATTAGGCCCCGCATTTATTCACTTCAGCGCACTGCATATTATTTTCAATCTACTTTGGTGGTGCATGCTAGGCGCCAAAATAGAAAGTACCTTTGGTAAAAGCATGCTGTTTGTGGTGTTTGCACTGTCGGCCATTATATCGAACGTGGCTCAAGCGATGTTTACTACGCCAGTACAAGGTAACTTAATGCTCTTTGGCGGCTTGTCAGGAGTGGTATACGCTGTAATGGGCTTTGTATGGTGGTTAGGTTGGCTGAAGCCACAGTGGGGCTTGTCGCTGCCTAAATCGGTAATAGGTTTTATGTTGGTGTGGCTAGTATTAGGCTTTGCCGATGTGCTGTGGGTGAACATGGCCAATGCGGCGCACACCGCAGGGTTAATTACCGGCTGTTTGCTAGCAGGGCTATTAAGCCTTGGGGCCGATAAACGAAAGCAAGGGCAATAGCGCGAGCCTTCGTTCTTGACTAGGTGCTGCTGTAGTAGCGCCTAGCCCTGGTATAAATATTTGGTAAAGATAACGTTTTTGATAACCTCGCCACCGGTTTCTTTTTTCATATGATCTTGAAGTGCTTTTAGAATGGCGCGGCGAATATCTTCTCTGCCCGTTAGCGATTTTACTTTTTCTTCAGGCTGTCTGCCGAAGATATCGATGGCAGTTGCACGTAATAACGGCATATGGTGTTCTGCTATTTCTAGCTGATCTACGTCATAAATCATTAATTCAACGGTAACGCGAACATACCCAAGTTTTTTTGAAGACTCGCCAATGTAATTGGTAACGATGTCTGGCTCTAGCCCAAGATAAGCAAAATTTGCCTTATCTTGGGCAAATGCAGGGGCGAAAGCACTACTAACTAATAGAGCGGTAGCTATAAAACGTGAAGCAAGTGACTTTGTCATGATGAGAGCCAAAAATACCAATTAATTTAGATGACAGGCTGTAGTGTAGCAAATCATAGGTTAATGACACTACTGCAAAAGTACTAAGGTACACGTAAAATCAATATGCTAGCTATTAGCAATCAGATAAACCACCATGTCACCAACAAGTGATATGATACTTTTTTTATCATGTAAAATTATGACAGAGATTTGGTAGTGAGTTTTCCTAGCAGCTTTCCCGTTGGCTTAAATGTAGAGTGGATGCAAGCCGACAGCGCCCCTAGTAACAACCCGTATTTAAAGAATTGGTTGTTAGATACAGGCTCCTTAACCAAGCGGGTGCAGTCGCTTTGCCATCAATTTTCGTTAAACGTGCTAGGGCAAGCTGAAACCGCACTTCATGCTAATGAGCAAAGCCTACTATCGAACCAAAAATCACATCTGCCTTCACAGGCATTTCAGGTACGAGAAGTACTGTTGTGTGGTAATGCATTGCCGTGGGTATTTGCCCGTTCCGTTATTCCTAAGCGTTTGGTTGAAGCTGAATTAGCCAATTTAGGCAGTGAACCCTTAGGTAAGCGACTGTTTAACGATGCTAGGTTTATACGCTCTGAGTTTCAATTGTGTCAGTTGCCAGCAACAGCATTAGGCTTTGAACGCACTCAACAATTATGGGGCCGACGTTCATTATTTACGTTAGGTGAAGACAGCATGATAGTGGCCGAAGTTTTTTTACCCGATGCCCCCGTTTATTATTCAAGGTACGACAATGGCACTGAATCTTAATTTAGCCCAAAACATCAATCATATAAAACAGCATCCATCTGCGTATAGTCGCCTGATGCGGCTAGACAAGCCCGTGGGGATTTACTTGCTGCTTTGGCCTACCTTTTGGGCATTGCTTATGGCATCTGAAGGCCTACCCAGTATAGGCATTGCGCTTATTTTTACCGCTGGTGTGGTAGTAATGCGCTCAGCGGGCTGTGTTATCAACGACTACGCCGATAGAAAAGTAGATGGCAGTGTAAAGCGCACCGCCACGCGGCCATTGGCCACGGGAGAAGTTACTTCGAAACAAGCGCTAACCCTATTTGCGGGGCTAATTATACTGGCCTTCTTGTTAGTGCTGATGCTGAATTGGCAAACCGTTGCACTATCTGTCATTGCGCTGTTGCTTGCCGCTAGCTATCCCTTTATGAAACGCTACACTCACTTACCGCAAGTGGTATTGGGCGCGGCCTTTGGGTGGGCAATTCCCATGGCGTTTATGGCGGTGTCTGAAACTGTGCCTGCGTATGGCTGGTGGCTGTTTGTGGCCAATCTATTATGGACGGTAGCCTACGACACCATGTATGCCATGGTAGACAGGGATGACGACCTGGAAATAGGGGTGAAATCTACAGCCATTTTGTTCGGTAAGTACGACGTGCCCATTATTATTGGGCTTCAAGCCACCATGCTAGTTACTTTGTATTTTATTGGCGGGGCTATCGAAGCACATTGGCCGTATTATCTATCGCTAATTATTGGGGCAGGGCTGTTTTACCGCCAGTATCAATATATTAAGAACCGACAGCGAGAAGGGTGTTTTACCGCCTTTATCGAAAATCACTATGTTGGCTTGGTTTTTACGTTAGGCTTAGTGGCAAATTTTTGGATAGGTTAAGCGGTTCAGTTATTAGTTAACACAATGAACCGCTTAGCATTAATGAGTAAAAAGCTATTCAGGCTTAGTTGTTTCAGCTGCTTTCGCTTCTAATTGAACAATGCGAGCTTCCATCGCATCTAATTTTTCGCGAGTGCGAATAAGCACCTGGCTTTGAATATCGAACTCTTCACGAGTGACTAAATCAAGCTTTGAAAGCTGCGACTGTAAAATCTGTTTAATTTTACCTTCTGCGCCTTCAGCCATGTTACGCACACCCGGTGGTACGGCGTCAGCAATCTGTTTCGCTAAATCTTCGAGTTTTTTCGGATCCAACATGGATTTCCCTTATAATGCGCTTCGTTAGAATAGGCTTCTATTCTATCGGTATCGCCACTTCTTGCAATGAAAAAGCACATTAAAGAAAAGCATGGCACACATTACACCTGTTAGCTTTTAGGAACGTAATTTAGGAACGCGATGAAATTAAACGATGCGCAACAATCAGCTGTCACCTTTGTGTCGGGCCCCTGCTTAGTATTAGCTGGCGCCGGCAGTGGTAAAACTCGGGTTATTACCAACAAAATTGCGCACCTAGTTAGAAATTGCGATATGCCAGCTCGGTATATTGCAGCGGTAACCTTTACCAACAAAGCCGCTCGCGAAATGAAAGAGCGGGTAGCCGAAACCTTAGGTAAGCCAGAAGCCCGTGGTTTGAAAGTATGTACCTTTCACACCATGGGGCTAACCATTATAAAAGCCCATATTAAAGAGCTAGGCTTAAAGCCTGGTTTTTCGTTGTTCGACGACAAAGACTCGTTGGCACTGCTAACCGATTTAACCGAAGACACGCTAGACGGCGACAAAGATCAGCTTTCGCTATTACAAAGCTGTATTTCAAATTGGAAGAACGACTTACTGCTGCCCGAGGCGTTACTAAAGCAAGCTACCAGTACCGGTGAGCGGGAATTTGCTGAAGCTTATAAGCGCTACCAAGATAACTTACGCGCCTATAACGCCCTTGATTTTGATGATCTTATTTTGTTGCCCACACTGCTGTTAAAAACCAGTGAAACCGTACGGGCCAAGTGGCAAAACAAAATTCGTTATCTGCTGGTGGATGAGTATCAAGATACCAACACCAGTCAGTATGAACTGGTAAAACTATTGGTGGGTGAGCGCTCGCGCTTTACCGTAGTAGGCGACGACGACCAATCTATTTATTCATGGCGCGGTGCTAAGCCACAAAACTTAAACTTGCTGCAGCAAGATTTTCCACGCTTGAACGTTATTAAGCTACAACAGAACTATCGCTCTTCTGGGCGAATACTGCATTGCGCGAACATTCTTATTCAGAACAACCCCCACTTGTTCGACAAAACTCTGTTCTCTGAACTGCAATACGGCGAACCGCTTAGAGTCATAGAAGCGAAAAACGAAGAGCACGAAGCTGAACGAGTGGTAGCAGAGCTGCTAGCGCACAAGTTTATGAACCGTACTAAGTTTAAAGACTACGCTATTTTGTACCGAGGAAATCATCAAAGTCGCTTGTTTGAAAAGCTGCTTATGAGTAACCGTATTCCGTATAAAATTAGTGGTGGTATGTCGTTTTTCGGGCGCACCGAAGTGAAAGACATCATGGCTTACTTGCGTTTGTTGGTAAATCAGGACGATGACAACGCTTTGCTACGGGTAATTAATACGCCAAGCCGCGGCATAGGGCGGGTAACGCTGGAAAAGCTGGGTAACTTTGCGAACAGCTTAGGCGTGCCCATGTTCGAAGCAGCTTGTCACCCTAATTTAAACAGCGTGTTGTCGGATAGAGCCTTCGATGCCGTATCGGGGTTTGCTCGCTGGATAGTAGAAGTGGCCGACAATGCTACCCGAGGCGATACCAAAGATGCCCTTCGTGGCATGATCAAGTCGATGAGCTACGAAGAATGGTTATACGAGCAAAGCGCTAGCCCTAAAGCGGCTGAAATGGGCATGGCGAACGTGAGTACGCTATTTGGTTGGGTAACCGACATGCTAGAAGGCAACGAGCTTGATAGCCCCATGAATCTTACCGAAGTAGTCAACCGCCTTATTTTACGTGACATGATGGAGCGGGGCGAAGACGACGGTGATGGCGATCAAGTACAGTTAATGACCCTGCACGCTTCTAAAGGGCTAGAATTTCCTATTGTGTTCTTAGTGGGCATGGAAGAAGGCTTGTTACCCCATCAAAGCAGTGTTGATGAAGACAACGTAGAAGAAGAGCGCCGCTTAGCGTATGTAGGCATTACCCGTGCGCAGCGAGAGCTTATTTTTAGCCTCGCGAAAGAACGCCGTCAATTTGGGGAAGTCATTAACCCCGAGCCAAGCCGTTTCTTATACGAGCTACCCATAGACGATCTTCAATGGGAAAATCAAAAGCCGAAAGAAAGTGCCGAAGTGCGCCAGCAAAAAGGCCAAAGCAGTATTGCTAATTTAAGAGACATGCTGGGTAAGAAATAGCGCACGCGGTTACGAATAAAAGGTGACGCAAGTCACTCAAAAAAACCGTGACACAAGTCACAGAAACAAACAGTGCTAATAGTCGGAATGAAAAGGTGTTAGTGATACATAGCAGGTGAAGATAGCAACTAACCGCTAGGCTTAATGAAACAGCTAGCCAGCGAGCTGTTTCATATCAAGCACAGTAGCGCGAGTAAGTACTTTACCTTGGGCGTAATTACACTCAATGTCGGTAAGCGCGTTTAGCTGTGCGGGGGCATCTACCCCTTCGGCAATAACTTTAAATTTAAGGTGCTCAGAAATAAGCATTACCGATTGAATAAGCTTAAGGTTTCGCTGTGAACGCGGCAGCGAACGCACGAATCTGTGGTCTATTTTGATGAACTCGAACGGGTAGGCAAATAAGTAACTAAGCGACGCTAACCCGCTACCAAAGTTATCTAGTACTAAGGTAACTCCAGCACGTTTCAACTTCTTAATGGCAGGCAAAATAAACTGCGAACGTCGATTTAAATCGTTTTCATCAAACTCAAATACCAAGTCGTGGGGCGATATTTTGTATTCGTCTATCAGTGAAATCATCTTATTCACCATAGAGGCTTGCAGCAAATGAATAATAGAAACGTTCACCGCAATACGGCCTTTGTCTTCGCCTGTTGCTTTCGCGTGAGCCAGCAACTCGCAAGCTTTGCGTAGCTGAAACAAATCTAAATCTAAGGTTAAGCCACTTTGTTCGGCCACTTGGCGAAACTGCTCTCGGGCTATTTTGCCGAAAGTAGGGTGGCACCAACGCACATACATCTCGTTGTAAAGCGTTGTGTTGTCTCTTAAATCAATCACGGGCTGCAAGAAGTATTCAAACTCTTCATCACGCAAGGCACGGCGAAATTCGTTTTCTAGTTCTAGCTCTTCAATTAGGCGGTCGCGCATGCTCTTATCGAACATAACAAATCGGCCACGGCCTAAAGTTTTCGCTTGGTACATGGCAGCATCGGCATCACGCAGCACTTCATCGGCACTACGATAATACGACTCTAAATTAGCTATACCGATACTGGCACCCGAATACATTTCGCGGCCATCTAACAAAAACGGTTCTGAAATAGAGTTGATAATACGAGACGCCACTTCTTGCACATCGGTTAAATCTTCAAAGTTATCGAGTAAAACAACAAACTCATCGCCACCTAAACGTGCCAATAAGTCGTGCCCTCGAATGCATAATGCAATACGTCTAGCCACTTCAACCAAGAACTCATCACCTGCGTGGTGGCCCAAGGTATCGTTGATAACTTTGAATCGGTCTAAGTCGATGAACAACACCGCAAAGTAGTTTTCGGTGTAGCGCTGCTTACTGGCAACGGCGAGTTCAAGCCTGCTGGTAAACATCGAGCGGTTCGGAAGGTCGGTCAGTGAATCGTGATGGGCATCGTGAATAAGCTTAAGCTCAATCTCTTTACGCTCTTCAATTTGCTGTTTTAAGTATTTGTTGGCTCTATCAAGCTCGGCAGTGCGTGCAGCAACTCTAAGCTCGAGCTCACTGTTGTGGCGCTGAATTTCTTCAGTACTGCGCTTACGCTCCATGGTTACCGCAATATGGTGTGAAACAAAGCGCAGTAACTCTAGGTCTCTGGCGTTGTATTTGGCATGCTTACCATAGGTTTGTACCGCAATTACCCCAAACACCTCACCATCTACCACCAGAGGCGATCCTAGCCAAGAGTTGGCACTGTTTAGCATAGTTTGGGCAATAGTAACGTCAATTTCACCCGCTTCTGCCAGTTCCAACACTCTAGGCGGGTTAATTAGCTCAGCTTGACCTGTACGTAATACAAACTCTGTCAAACCCAACCCCATTGGGCGAGCTTCAACGTCTTCGCTTTCCATATCACTAAAATACGGGAACTCCAGCATTTGCTTCGATTCATCAATGATAGAGATAAAGCAGTTTGGTGCACTAATAAGGCGGGCTAGAATTTCGTGCAGACTAGAATAGAAGACCGACATATCGCCTTCTAGGTTGGCTGCTAATTCTGAAATTTCAAATAAGGCTTGTTGTAACGACTCTACTTTTTGGCGCTCAAGAATTTCTTCTTGAAGGTCATCATTAATTTTTCTTAGCTGGCGAGTACGTTCACGAATGGTACGTTCGGTTAGTTCGCGGTTTTTAACCCGGTCAACCGTGGTAACAATGTGCTGAGAAACAAACAGCAGTACTTCTAAGTCTTCTTGGGTGTAATGCACACCCTCATCGTAGGTTTGAACCACCATAGCACCAATTACTTGGCTGCCACGTTTAAGTGGAACCCCAAGTAACTCAAAAGGCTGCGAACCAACTAATTTGATGCCGTGATCTTCTGCAAATATTTCTTCTTGAGCACGTTTATAAAATAAGTGCTGACCGGTGCGCAATATAAAGCCCGTCATGCCGTCCATTAACGAATCGGCGGGTAACTGTTTAACGGTTTGTTCGTCAAATTCATCAACGAAATAGGCGAAGTCGACAATTTGGCTGTCTTGTTCGTAGAAGGCAACAAAGAAGTTATCTGCGTTCATGAAGTCGGCAATGATTTCATGAATAGCGGTGTAAAGGCGGTTTAGGTGACTAACAGAACTTGCTAGCTCGGAAATGTCGAATAGCGCTTTCTGAACTCGTTCAGCACGCTTATATTTATTAGTGAGTTGTTGAAGCTGCGGGATAATTTCCCGCAGTTCTTCTTCTGTCAACTCATACTGCGTTGAATCTGATGACATTCCGTTCGCCGGCAAGTAAAAATAGCTTATTCTTAGATGCGGTTAAATTACCCGATCTACATCAAAAACGCTACTTTTTCCAACACATTGTACGTAAAGATAGAAGGTTAGATACCTTCTATCATGTACTCAATTGCGGCTTTAATTTCATCATCAGAGCACGAAGCACACGTACCACGAGGAGGCATAGCGTTAATACCGTTAAGGGCATTTTGCCATACGCCGTCTAGGCCTTTTTCGTCTAAGCGCGGCTGCCAATCAGCGGCTACGTGAACTTTAGGTGCACCAAGTACGCCAGAACTATGACACGCTACACAGGCAGAGTTATAAACATCTTCACCCGACTTAGCACCACCACCTGCAGCAGCAGGGCCAGCAGCTTCAGCGCCAGCTACGTGTATCTGACCAACCGGCTTAATACGGTTAGCAATATCGTCGTTACTCATTTCTTGTGCTTGCGCCGCAAACACCGTAAGTGCTGTAGCTGCAACAATAAACCAGGTTTTCAATTTCACATCTGTCTCCAGGCAATCATGAACTTTAATTAAAGTATAACTGGCCAGATTATAACGGTAATTCAAGCCCGAACAACTATTTGCTACCAATTACCTATAAAAAGTAAGGATAAAGTACCTTAAAAACCCATTAAAGTAAGAGAATTACACAAACCAGTTGATGCGAGCCCATGGCCTAAGTATCATTACGCCGCGCTTAAGCAGGAAGTTTAACCACACCACGTTCTTATTCCTTTAGAACAGGTTAAATTTTTATCACATTAAGCTATTTTCAATGCACCCGTAGCTCAGCTGGATAGAGCGTCGCCCTCCGGAGGCAGAGGACATAGGGTAAAATGGGGTTTGAGGGCAAAGGTCATAGGCGCAATGTCAGACCTTAAAAAAATAAGAAAACGTGAAAATAGTAAAAATCGCTACGCACCCGTAGCTCAGCTGGATAGAGCGATGCCCTCCGGAGGCATAGGTCGTGAGTTCGAATCTCGCCGGGTGCGCCATTTACATCGATTTTGACCGTTGCCCCCCGTGACCAAAAAGCCATAAAAAATCAGTCCGTGACCACACCGTGACCAGAATGATTTTCAATTATTTACAAATTTTCTTATTGGTATCATCATTGCCTATAATCCATAACCTCAATCGAGCTCTAGAAGTTGCGACATAAACTAAAGTTTCAGTCAAATATGAATCGTCAAGAACCCAAAATATCAGCAGTTTTGACTCCATACCTTTGAACCTTTTTGCTGTCTCAACCAAAACGCTGCCAGGTATATCTGCCTCCTTGAAGGACCATTTTATGTTTTTACTTGATTTAGCTAGTAACTCTTTGGCTTTATCAAAAGCGCCTTCGATAGTTATTACGATTTCCTCTGGCGCAATTTTTTCTTGTTGAACTAATTTGTTGACTAGGGAACCTATCTCCCTAGCTTGTTCTTCTATAGTTTTATGAGAGACTAACTCAACTGGAGAACCGTCAATATCTGATGCCTCTGTTTCTAGCCCCTTATAGTATCGATATGCAAATTTGTGTATTTCCTTAGTGTTGCGACAATTGTCAAATAGATAAAGTGGGTCAGAGGTAATTGGTAGGAAGTCACATTTTGCATATATCGCCTGATTGCAATCCTGAAACACGTAAAAGTTCGTATCAGGGTTGCTATCCAGCAGTAATTCTATAGCCAACCAATATTCGTCTTTGAAGTCTTGCCCTTCATCAATGACTATTGAATCATATGAGACAGGACTGATGCTGTAGCTATTTATAAGCGCGTCAGGCATCAATACGTCATAAAGGTTCGCAACAGGGTTGCCCACTTTTGATTCTCCTATGAGATCTCTACCGGTATCTTTTTTGACTTGCCTTGTCCTCCATGAACAGAATTCGTGGAAGCTCATCGCGTGCAATGATTGTATGCCTAACACTTTCTTTTTAATTGAGTTTGCTAGATTTTGGTTGTAACAAAGGAATAATACTTTTCTGCCTGAGGAAGCCAAAGATATAGCATGATCCAATGCTAAAACTGTCTTACCTGTTCCAGCTCCGCCTTCTATTAACGCCGTTTTCCTTCTCTTCAATTGACGAAGTATCACTTTTTGCTGCTTTGTGAGCTCTATCTGCCGTTTTGTTTCTTTTTCGATCGCTGATTTAAGTGACGCATTGACGGAAGCGGATTTACCAAATATTGATTTGGCAGCGTTTATTCCAACACTCCCAAGAACCTCGTGGTTGGGTTCATTGCCGGCCCAAAAACTGAATATTGATTCCACCCAGCTTTCTAGTGACTCTAGGAATCGACTACCTCCAATAATTTCAGCAGAGATGTCCGCACTTGTTAGCTGACTTACTTCGTATACGTCTGGGAATAGAGCTGCGTGTGCTAAAAGAAGTTTCTTTTTTCCTAGTCTATAACTCAGATGGCGAGCGATTTCGTACTTTGCCTCTTTGGCTGTAACCGTTCACCAAGGCCCTATTGACAGGCAGCTTTGAAGTCGTCGAGCAGAGG
>NZ_CAXBMP010000031.1:0-47133 GCF_963976965.1 uncultured Alteromonas sp. | reverse complement strand
CTAGCAAATGCCGTATTTTGTATTACATTTGCTCCCAAAGTAGTGACATCGGGACTCGCTTGATTAATATCCATCAACCCCACATCAACCAGTAATTGCATCGCTTGATCAATTGAATGAGCGAAAATGACTCCTGCGTACTGTTGCTGTTTGCTAATTAATGAATACACCACTTTATAATCGTAAACATCACCATATACCGAGGTTGAAAGTTGCCAGTTCCCTGTGGTGTTCAGAACATTATTCTCATTTGTCTGGTGGGCAAGCTCAGACGAGGCAATAACAGATGTATTGGGTGAGACATTTGAAAAAATGTCAGCTATTTTTATTGCTCCATGTGTTGCCAGCCAGCCCAAGTCGTTATGATCAACATAATTTTGTATCGGTAGAATAACCACCTCAGGACGACTGTTTTTTGAAGTTATACCGAGCCAAAGCAGCGCACACAGGAGAATTAAGGCAAGTAACCATCTGTTACGTTGTCTACGCTTGCGTGAATTAGCAACGGCGTGGGTGTTTGGTATTTTTACAGACTCTGTTTTTTGTAGTCCTAATTTGTCCGCTATTGGTACAACCTCTGCTACCCATTGATAGCCCTTGCGCGGATGATTCTGGATCACTATAAGCTCAGCAAACATTTGTCTGATTTCGCGGATGGATTGGAAAATCACACCTTCATTGACCGTGACATCATCCCAAATGTGACTTAGAAGTTGCTCTTTGCTGACAATTTGGCCTTGGCGCTCTATCATAAAAAGCAACAAGGCCAGTGTTTTTGGTCGAATGGCGTGGCTCTCAGATGCAGATGACAAAGTTCGGGAATTGACGTCTAAGCGAAATCGGTCAATCTGTAAGTTCATCTAAAATCACGTTTTTGGTTGGTAATAATTAAAATACACTATCCACTATGGTATGCGCTGACAAGCAAATTTTCAGTGTTTAACAAGTTTTCAATTTGCTGTTTAAGTGCGGCATTAATAGTGTAATGTTGCGCCGTAAACGCCAGCAGTGTCGCTGCTACTTCGGGCAGTTTGTCACTGCCAAGCAAACACTTTTCTAATAATGCTGTATAACTAGGATGGCGCTGCTCAGCGCGTCTGTCGATGCAAAACTTATCACGACAAGCTAACTGAGTCGCAGACAATTGTAAGTCTAACAGGTTTACCAGTCGGTCAAGGGCATAAACTTGAATAAACCGCATAGCTGATAGTCTTTCTCCGCGTCGATAACGACTCATTCCAACATATAAATTAGTCAGTAATTCACCAAGCAAATATTCGATGTTGTCTGAAAAATCTGGTGCAGTTCTATTTGGAACGGCCAATTGCTCGGTAATATTAGGATCTCTCCAAATGAATAATCCTTCCTCGAATGGTATACGCACTAATTCCGCTGGCTCAAATATCGCAAACTCGCAAAAAACACCATCGTCAAATAGCAATTTGTAGCCGTCATACGTGTTACGAAAGCAAAAGGCTATGGGTTGAATTGCCCCAAGCCAGCTTAGGTCTTCAATAAATGCTTGTTTGCTCCCCTCAGCGACCAGTGCAAAAAAATCTAAATCCGAATAAATATCCATTCTGTCCGATTGTTTACCACTAGAGCCCAAGCCTAGTAAACCCAAACCCAGTGGATGCTTGCGTAATACTTGTGCTATGTCATTCAGCCGTTGTTGCAAAAGCTGTGGTTTGTCTTGATGCATAATAATTAATGCTTATCAGGTGCAAGTAACAAATAAGCGTATGGAGTGTTGATTTCAACACGGTTATTTTTGACCGGCGCGCTTAGCCCTGAATAATAATCTTTTAAGACCACACCCTCTGCAAAAACACTGTTTAACTTAATGGACTTAATACCCGGAGCTAAACCTTGAGCAATTACGACAGTCTGCGCTTCAGACAACTCGCGTTTAAACACATAAGGACTGGCATTTAACATCTGATGCACCCCGGCCCCTACTGCGGGGAATTGTTGACGAAACTTGCCTAGTTTTTGCCAATGAGCGAGTAGCGCTTGGGTTTCTAGCTGTGACAGATCATTCCAGTTCATATTTGCGCGCATACCCACATCACCGTAGCTTCCTTCAACAAGCATAGGTCTAGCCAATTCGTCACCGTAATAGATTTGCACGCCACCGGGCGCCATCATCAATTTAAAGGCAGTGGTATAATTATGTTTTCTGGCGCGATCAAATGAATCCTGATCATCATGAGAGCCAATATAGTTGAGCATACCTTTGCCTTGCATGGGGCCTTCATTGAGGTAGGCAGAATAGCGACTGTATAATTTTTCAATATCTTGTTGGACATGTTCAACAAATCCAATGTTGATGAGTCCATCAAAACCATAATCAAAAAAGTTAACTCGTTTATCACCATAATCGTAGGCCAGTGTTGACTCAACCGCATTCTTAAATCCGAGTATTCCCCAATTCATTACTTCACCGACCATATAAAACGGCTGAGAGTCAGCGAGTTGTTGTGGGTGTTTAGCTTGGTACTGAGCAAAAGCGATTTCACTTTCTTTTTTAAGTATGGTCCAAATTTCGGCTTCTACATGTTTAGCTGTGTCCACTCGAAATCCATCGACACCATATTCTCTAACCCAGTCTGTTAACCATTTCACAATATAATATTTGGGAGCACGAGGATAACCAGTTCGAGCGAAAAATTGCTCCAATTCGGCTAACTCTTGCTCTAAACGGCCTTCTGTTTGCCACTTGTCGAGTAAGAAATCAGGTAACTCAACAGGCACTTCACTCTCGGTCTTTATATCTGGCAATGATGTGGCTATGGCACACTGAGTATTTTGTATATAACTACTCCAATTACAGATTGGGCGAGTACGCACCCATTCGTCAGGCCAAGAGACATCCATTTGCGTTGCTGGACCGGTATGATTGATTATCACATCAATTAATACTCGGATATTGTGTGCGTGTGCTGTTTTTATCATTTGCGCGAGCTGAGCCTCGGTTCCAAAATTGGCATCGACTGCGGTCCAGTCCTTTGGCCAATACCCATGATAAGAATAAGTAATACCTGAGGAGTCGTCATAGCCGTGGATTTGTTCAATGACGGGTGTCATCCAAATAGCATCAACACCAAGATCAGTGAAGTAGCCATCTTCTATTTTATCAATGATGCCTTGTATGTCTCCCCCCTCAAAACCGCGCAATAAAGCGGGTTCGGTAGTGCGGTTGTAACTTAAATCATTCTCCGGCTCACCATTTTTGAAGCGATCAGTGAGCATAAAATAAACAGTGGCATTTCGCCAAAATGCGGACGTTGGTGTTTGTGCTATGGCGTTGTTGCTGGATACAGAAGTAAACAGGCAAACGAATATTAGTGCTGCGTTTATCAAGCTATCGCGTGGTAAGGAAATCATATTTGGCCTTGTGTTTATGTAAAAATTCAAGGCCTATCATCATAAGTTTGTTAATTAAATGGCATTTAAATCTTCTTAAAAATTCTTAAACTGTCATTTTGGCTGATAATTAAACATAATTATTTACCCGTTTAGGAAGATAATTAAATTACGCATCAATCAATTGGTTGTCAGATTCCTCAGTATCTATGCCTTTCGACCACATAAGTTGTTTAGTCCGCTTTTGGGTGTGAAGCCGGTGTGCATTTAGGTCTGCTGATGGCCGAAGCCAGGCTTAATCTGCAAAACTAATATTTAAGTACCATACTCATATCTCCGTTAAATAGGAGAACCATCATGTATGCCTTAACCATTTATGTTCCCAAAGAACCCTGGAACAAGAATAAACTTATTGGACAAAAGCTTCCGCTCAAACTTCAACAAATTTGGTCTATTCGAATACGGTTAGAACTATCCAACAAGACAAGAGACCTAGCACTTTTTAACCTGGCAATAGACAGTAAATTACGTGGTTGCGATCTCGTCGCGTTGCGGGTCAGAGATGTTTGTCACGGCAATATTATCCAATCTCGGGCAATTGTTGTTCAGAAGAAAACACAGCAACCCGTTCAGTTTGAGATAACTGAAAATACCAGAAAATCTATTTCAGAATTGATTGCGACACAAAACCTAAGTCCAAACGATTATTTATTCAAATCGAGAGCCAAGCCTTCAGACCATATTTCTACCAGGCAATATGGCAGAATTGTTGATAATTGGGTTGATTCAATTGGATTGGACAAAACACAATATGGTACGCATACGATGCGGCGAACAAAGCCATCACTAATTTATAAAAAGACGAAGAACTTAAGAGCTTGTCAGTTATTGCTTGGGCATCGAAAACTTGAGAGCACAGTCAGATATTTAGGTATAGAAGTTGATGATGCGCTTGAGGTATCTGAAAGTATTGATGCGTAGCTAGATTGCCAAATGATTGTGTATCCTTTGGCAAGTTCTCTCATAAACAGGGTGTCGAGTTGAAATCACTTGGGCTTGGTTGTGCCAAAATCCGTCATTGAGCACCTTTAATTGTAATTTCAGCTATATGCCCAAACTGATCATTCAGGCAGTCATTAATTACGACTATTTTTGCCACACTTGCCAGCATAGAATTCAAGGACGAACGATTTCGTTGGCATTGCAACAAAGTAAAAAATATAAACGACATCGGCCAGAAACTTCCTTGTTCTATCTGCTCGTAGAGCCGTTTTACATTTATTGAATAGATCAGGGATGTCGTTTAGTCTAAGTGCACTCACTTCTTATTGTAAGAATTTATATTTTGGATTGGAAAACAGAATGACGACAGCTTTGGATTCAGACCGAGCTCTGGAAAATGAAGCTGAGGATCAATTCGGTTTTGTTGGCATGGCAAAGCGACTTGCTCCATCAATCGTTGAAGCATCTAAGGGCGATGGCATGGTCATCGGCTTGGAAGGCCGTTGGGGTTCGGGAAAAACTTCACTTTTGAACTTTCTACGTACTGAACTTGTTGCAGCACAAGACAAAGATATCTATACCATTACAATCGCGCCTTGGTTGAATGGAGATACCTCATCGATGGTCACGTCACTGCTGGAACCGATGACTGCAATACTGAAGACCAAAGAAGAACAATTAGCTGAGGCTGATGGCGAGCAAGGGAGTGCAGCGCAAAAAAATGTGGCTGAAGTCGGCCAACTTTTAAGAGACTACGGTCCCAAAACAGCCCGTAGGATAGCATCAGTTGCAAATGTTGCCGGACTCTTTATCCCTGGGTTTCAGTTAGCTGGAAAAGGACTAGAAGGCGCTGCAATTGCGACTGAGAAGTTTATTCCGAGTGGACCAACACCATCAGAACTAAAGCAAAAAATAGTAAACAAAATCAAAGCGTTGAATGTTGGGTTTGTTGTCATTCTGGATGATCTGGATCGCCTTGAACCTGAGCAAGCAGTTGAAGTCGTTCGGTTAGTTCGTTCCGTTGCAGACTTTCCAAGAGTTGCTTACCTGATGTGTTACGATCGTGAAGTATTGGCTCAGGCGCTAAAGACCGGTCTCAAAGTTGCAGATGGAGACCTTTTTCTCCAGAAAATCGTGCAACTCACCTTCAATATTCCGCTTCCAGAGCCATTTGATCTTCGCACCCAATTTCGGAATGAAGCAAAAGCCATCTATGCCGAAGTCATGGAGGCTGATGCTGAAGGTGAGCTACTAAACGATTTGAGCACAGCTGTTGACAGAGAAGGGATGGGGCTATCTACACCACGTGAAGTCAAACTTGCTTTGAACAGTATTCGCTTTGTCTTCCCACAGGTCAAAGACGATGTATATTTCCCAGACTTTTGTCGCCTACATTTGATCAAAACTACCAATTACAAACTATATCAATGGCTTGAGGTGTATCTGTCAGTGCGCTCTGTATTAGTAACTGGAGATGCAACGGTCTCAAGTGATGAAAAAAAACAAATGGGTGAGCAATTAATTACGCTCTTGCCCTCGAAGGATCCTGTATCTGTCCGTTCGATCTGGAGTTTACGACGTTTCATTCCGGGTGTGGCTGATGTGGAAGAACCAGAAAAACGAGTTTTTAACGAGATGAATTCGGCCGCCGTTTCCGAAGCTATCACGCTCAAAAGGCTCGGTAGCCCATTGCATTATCGTTTTTATTTTGCGCTCACTGGTCCAAAGACAGTTATGCCAGACGAAGATTTTACTGACCTATTGGAGTTGGCACGGACAAATGTCGCCCAGTTGACTATACGCCTTACCGAAGAAGTGATGAAGCGTCGTAGCTCAGGGAAAACGTGGTTCGAACATGTGCTGAACCGACTAGACGACGAATGCATATCAGTGTTGGATGAAGATCAGCTTGTTGGGATTGTTAAAGCACTTTCCGGAATGATGGATAGCGCAATGGCAGAAGATGGTGAACATCGTGCATTTTCCCTTTCGCTTGATGGAATTGCGAACAAGGTTGTCAAGAGTTGCCTTAATCGATTGAACGACCTGAATTTAGATAAACAAGCTGAGACTATCCGACTGATAGCAAGTGAGGGGGCGGCCATAAATTGGTTGGTTGGTAAGTTCTTTAGAAGCCAACTTTTTCTCCACGGGAAAGTCGGTAGTGATGCAGTTAGCCCGGACCAATGGGAAATTTCAGAAGAGATTTTAGATGAAGCCATCGATATCTTGAAAGAGCGCGTTAGCAATCAAGCGACAAAAGAACTGATACCAAGTCTGCCTGACATTTCGAATTACCTATATGGTTGGCTAAACATAACTGAAGATGATCAAGCCATCGACTGGGCTCAAGAATACACTAAAACTGATGAGGGGTTTATTCGTATACTGAACAGTTTAAGGGGATGGGCAATGAGTGACAAAGTCTATTACCCTTTGTCAAAAGACGCCGTCGAAAAATTTCTCAATTGGGATTACACAAAAGAACGCTTGGATGGCTTGAAGGACGGTGAGTTTGCTGATCAAGTTGCGGAGCTTCAGTTAGCAATTAACCAATCAATGGATTGAGTTGAGCGCTGCCTAAGTGCGTCTCACTGCAAATCGTACTTGACCGTAAGTGTTTGAAGCAATACTCTCAGTGCCAAGCTACAAACTCGGTTCTTGGCCAGTTTACTCAAAGTTCAGGTGCTAGAAACTAACCTTGCATACGTCACAGACACGGTCAACGACAGTTTCAACTAACCTTTCTTCGAAAATTTTCATTTGTACAACATGCATGCATTCACATTGATACCGCAATAATAGCAAAATAAGTGTATAGACGTCTAAGTTCTGCTCTGCGGAATAGCTGGTGATCGCTCGAAGCCGTCCGTCGTGTCAGTCAGTATTTTTGCCGTTCGATTCATTAATTTGTTTAGTCCGCTTTGGGCGTATAGCCGAAGTAACAATCAAAGGTGCCCAATGACTGCAATTGGCACAAAGCAGCAGTTAGATTTAAGAAACCTGATCGTCTGCTCCTTGTCTGGAGTCGACCATGTCGCCCATATTGATCCCTACTTGATCTATACTAAAAACATAAAAAAAGTTGCTTCAAACATCTTAATCTAAATATCCATTTTCTCTTAAGTAAGCCATTGCGTTGCTCTGATCTGCATTACTAAAATCGGGCTCATGTACCATTAACATTAAGTTACTAACTAATCTCATGCTAGTCTGATCCAGCTTAACTGATGCATCGAGCAGACTGACTTTATAATGATCGTGGCATGCTGATGCCAACGCATGTGCTAAAAACACACCTGAACTAGAGCGATCTAGTTCCTCAATCCTTGAAATTACATCATCAATTATTTTCACTTGCGTTGTCTCCTACGTTTTTTGAAATTATTACTAGCTCGTATAACGAACTTATATCTTACGTACACTATAACTGAGGGTGTACTTTTTTAAAAAAAAATCTTTAGAACATAAAGTATTCAAGCGCTTAGACCACAGTTTACTAAATCAACTCAGTTAGAATAGTAATGGAGGTGAGTAGCAACTACTCTAGATTTTTAAAGAAAGTTTGTTTAGAAAATTCCATAATTTTGAATATGTTCAATTTTCGCTGAATGAGATTTAGTTGTAGTATTCTACGTCAATTAATATGGCTTTCGTGTACCAAGATTCATGTATATCAATCTATATACAGATTAAACCTTAAACCCTATACTGGTCATAAATACAGCTTCAATGGTGGATGGTTTATGAATGAAAGTATGAAAACGTTAATAGCAGAAAACGTTTTTTACTCACATAGAGCATTGTCGTTTTACCGTTTTTTTCCCTCAGTGCAGGGCAATGCTGATATCAGAGAGTTACCAACAGCGGTTAATAGTTATCTGCATAGCACACTTGATTTAAGTAACCTGAATAGTAAAACCTTGCGAGAGTTCGCTTGTATTGGCAGATATTATGATGAGGGGGAGCAAGATGAATGCGAACTTGAATATGATAAATACTCTACTACGGCTATCAATGTTGATAACGAAATCGCAAGTATTGTAGAGAATATTTCGGCGAGGAAGATTATATCACCTCGGTTAATCAAGGCACATCAAATTGCTGCGATTGCACATAGTTCCCAGCGAAGAAAAAGCGATAATAGTCCTTACGTTAACCATTTAATTGATGTGCAATATCTACTGCTAAATCTAGCTAATGTTTATGATGAAGATATCCTAATTGTCGGTATTCTTCATGATGTGATTGAAGATACAGACGTTAATAAGAATGTCCTCTTACAAGAATTTGGTAGCCGAATTACCCGACTTGTTGCTGCGCTAACGGATGATAAATCATTAACGCTTGAACAGCGTCGAATACATATACTTAAAAAATTGAAAAACGCTCCCAGGTCAATCAAATTAGTTAAACTTGCTGACATTTGCTCTAACGCAGCAGCCATTCCGCAGCATTGGGATGATAATAGAATTCGCGAATATTTTATATGGTTAGATGCAGTCGTTGCGCTTTGTAAAGATGCGAGCCCTGAATTAGCTACGTATTATAATTCGCTGCAAAGCGAAACGCGATGATTCAGCCTTATACCATTGGTAAAATTACGTTATCTTTATCTAACAACAATGCACGTAAGTAAGAAAGATTGATAAACAAAAGCTCAGAGTTTGAGTTGTACACAATTGTTGTTTCCCTTCCCGCATTACAGTCAAGGCCCACTGCGGTTCAATAGAAGTATCATTGTAATGATTAAAGTCGGCAAACTTAAGTTATAATCCGCGGATTCTACATTCAGCCCATTTAAACTTATGACTAGATATTTCTGATAAAACAGAATGGTATGTAATCAAGTTAGACGGACTATTTTACATTTAAACTGACGTAGAGCTGCAATAGTGCAAAAGTTGTGTTAAACCGCAAGTTTAATAATAATTTTATATCTGTTTATTGCGTTCACATTAAATCATCAAGTGGCTGACGAATTCATTTTTGACAGAGCTCGGCCTGTTCTTTTACCGTAAACCTCAATGTCAGCTATTAACTAAAATTAAGCACCAAATTAACCACATCTAAAATAGATCTTACTTTAGTAATCTTGACGCCGTCACTTTCCATTTTGGGATGGTAATTAGCTTGAGGTATTACGATATGTTTAAAACCATGTTTAATTGCCTCTTGCGCCCTTTGAACTCCCCCATTGACGGGCCTTACTTCACCACTTAAACTCATTTCTCCTAGCCACAACATATCTTTTGGCAGAGGCTTGTCGTTAAGTGAACTGACTAAGGATGCCGCTAAAGCGACATCTGCCGAGGTGTCTGTCTCGGCTAGTTTCAATCCACCAACTAAACTAATATAAATATCGTGCCGGAGCCCTTGTTTTCCGTGTTTTTTTAAAATGGCAGTAATCATTTTCAAACGATTACTGTTAACACCAACGCATACTCGTTGAGTGAACTCGTTTTCACTGTCTGTTACCAAAGACTGAAGCTCTAATAGCAAGTTTCTATTTCCATCCCGCACACAGCATACGGCAGACCCAGCCGCGTTTTCTATTAAACTGGATAGAAATATTTTTGATGGGTTATCCATTGATTGCATACCCGTCTCTGTCATGTTGAACAGTGCGATTGTATCCACATCTCCGAAGCGGTTTTTGGAAGGGCGAATGGTACGCACACTGCCATCGTTAGTTTCTATGTGCAAAACGGAATCAACAATGTGCTTAAGTTGGGCTGGCCCTGCCGTCTCGCTATTCTTGGTAACATGACTGACGACAATCATTGTAATGTCATGCGATTTAGCAAAGCGATTTAAATCCTGGGCGCATCCCTTTACTTGAGAAACGTTCCCTGCGGTGCCTGTATAGGAGTCACATTGTAAAGCTTGAATTGAATCAATTACTAAAAATTTTACTTTCAATCGTTGTGCTTCAGCGATGATTTCATCCACATCAAATTCAGACATCAATGAAAAGTTATCATTATTATACTCTACTTTAAGGCGACTTTTTAAGCGCTCTTTAAAGGCTGCGCTCGCTTCCTCTGCAGTGACGTATAAACAAGGCATTTGTTTGGATATCTCTCCTGTTACCTTGGTTAACAACGTAGTTTTTCCTGCACCAGGGTCGCCAGATAGTAAATTTACTGAGCCAATCGTAACTCCGCCACCTGTTACTCTATCGAACTCACCGATTCCGGTTATTATCCGTTTGTATTTTTGTGATTGCACATCATCAATTTTCGCGCTTGCAGAGGTCGAGCCTGCATAACCACCAGATCGTTTACTTACATTGGCTGTTTTTTTAATTTTACTCTCTTTAAACTCTACAAGTGTGTTCCATTCCTTGCAAGATGGGCATTGGCCAGACCACCTTGCGAAAGTATCTCCGCACTCACTGCACATAAACGAAGTTTTAGTTGGCATCAAAAGGCTCTCAGTTTGTTATATTTTTTCGCTAGGCTAATTTCTAATTGAAGCTTAGGGAGCACGGCGGGAGAAGCGATAAATAAAGCACGCAAACTGCGCTTCAATTTGATCTTTATCTCTTGACCAAGCCGCTAAATAAATTGCCGAATAAGAATAAGCATGATCTCAAGAAAATCGTTAATTCACAACACCTGCTACTTAAACTGAACTATTAATAATAAGTAACATCTACGTGCAATCTATATTTAGTTGTCACAAATAGACAATGAGAATACTTAATCGATTGCAAAAATTTGTATGTGCAGTACTAATTTCTCTGTCCCATTTTTAAACCTCTAATTTTGTATGTTAGAATTTGTATGTGAATTTCTCCATCTTTATTATGCTGAGAACCCATTAGAATTGAGGTCTGTCACTTAATCACTCACTCATACATACATTTTTTACTCTTTATAGTAGTTCACTGTATTGACAGTTCAATGATGCTGGAAGGGGAGAGTGATGGGCGCTACCGTACGTTGCGTAGCCATAAAAATCGTTTCGGCGCTGTAAATGAATTAGGCGTATTTGCGATGACAGAAAAAGGCCTAAAAGAGGTGAACAATCCTTCGGCTATTTTTCTAAGCCGTGGCGAAAATGAAACCCCTGGGTCGAGCGTGATGGTCATTTGGGAAGGCACGCGGCCACTATTGGTAGAAATACAGGCTTTGGTGGACTACTCACAAATGTCTAACCCAAGGCGAATTGCGGTGGGGCTTGACCAAAACCGATTGTCGATGTTGCTAGCAGTATTGCATCGTCACGGTAATGTGCAAATGAACGACCAAGACGTCTTCGTGAATGTGGTAGGCGGCGTGAAAGTGAGCGAAACCAGTGCTGACTTAGCGTTACTGTTAGCAATGGTATCGAGTTTTCGAAATCGTTCGTTGCCCAAAGATCTCATTGTATTTGGAGAAGTGGGGCTAGCCGGAGAAATCAGGCCTGTTCCCAATGGCACTGAGCGCATTATTGAAGCCGCTAAACATGGCTTCAAACGTGCGATTGTGCCAAAGGCGAATGCGCCTAAACAGGCAATAAATGGTATGAAAGTTATTCCAGTCTCTCAACTTAGCGACGCGTTAGACGCGTTAGAATAAACCGCTTCAATTAACGCGTTTAATTCCTTTTCATTTAAATCAGCCTCTTGGCTGTTAAGCAGTATTAAGCGCCTAAGTGCGCTTATGCTGTCTACATCCATTTGAGAAACTTTGCAGCCCAAAGAAACCGAATCTTTGCGGTTATCATTCTGCCGATACAGTTGCTCTATATGCAGGGTGATAACCGGGCTGTCTTCATTCGCTCTGAATGTGGCCGTGTAAGGGTCATGACTGTCGAAAGGTAATTCGTTAAGTGCATCTTCGTTTGCGCTTAATTTTACGCCTTGAAGAGAGACATCAATAATAATGACATCAATGCGCTTATTATGATGGGCAAGTGTTCCTTTTACGGCCAATGGAATACGTGTAAATAAGCGTTTGTCTGACATAACTTCCTCAAGCTTGAAAATCTTTCATTCACTCAGTATTAGTGATGTTAGTACACATGGCAACTAGCAATAAGTGTAGGAGTGTAAAGCAAGTCTTTACGGCACAAAAAAACGGGCTTATATAAGCCCGTTTTGTAACGCTATTTGGTCATGCGCTTGTATTTAAGTCTGTGAGGTTCAACCGCATCTTGACCGAATTCAGCTTTAAGCCAGGTTTCGTAATCAGAGTAGTTACCCTCAAAGAAATTAATGTTACCTTCGTCGCGGTAATCCATGATGTGGGTTGCCACTCTATCTAGGAACCATCTGTCATGGGAAATAACCATGGCGCAGCCCGGGAATTCCAATAACGCATTCTCGAGTGCTCGTAAGGTTTCAACATCCAAGTCATTAGTTGGTTCATCGAGTAACAGTACGTTACCGCCTGCTTTTAATAGCTTGGCTAAATGCACACGATTTCGTTCACCACCCGATAAGTCTTTTATGAATTTTTGCTGATCGTTGCCTTTAAAGTTAAAGCGGCTGCAATACGCGCGGCTATTGATTTCGAAGTTACCAATACGAATGATATCTTGTTCTTCCGAAATTTCTTTAAACACCGTGGTGTTTTCATTCATGTGGTCACGGAACTGCTCAACGCTGGAAATCTTTACAGAATCCCCTAGGCTGATATCGCCTGAATCCGGTTGCTCTGCACCGGTAAGCATTCTAAATAGGGTAGATTTACCCGCACCGTTTGGCCCGACAATACCTACAATAGCCCCTTTAGGAACTTTAAACGACAAGTCATCAATAAGTACACGTTCACCGTAGGACTTATTGAGGTGTTCAACTTCAATAACCTTGTCACCTAAACGCTCACCAGGTGGAATGAAGAGTTCGTTAGTCTCGTTACGTTTTTGGTAATCGCCCGTAGACATCTCCTCAAAGCGAGCCATACGCGCTTTGCTTTTTGCGTGGCGACCTTTTGGATTAGAGCGAACCCATTCGAGTTCTTGTCTAATACTCTTTTGGCGTGCATTTTCGCTGCGTTCTTCTTGCTGTAAACGCTGATCTTTTTGTTCCAACCAAGAGGAATAGTTACCTTCCCATGGAATACCTTCACCACGGTCTAGTTCTAATATCCAGCCTGCAACATTATCTAGGAAGTATCTATCATGGGTAATCGCTACCACTGTGCCTTCATAATCGTGAAGGAAGCGTTCTAACCAAGCAACCGATTCAGCATCCAAGTGGTTGGTTGGCTCGTCGAGAAGAAGCATTTCTGGCTTTTCGAGTAACAAGCGACATAAGGCAACACGGCGGCGCTCACCACCTGATAACTTGCTAACGTCTGCATCCCATGCTGGAAGACGAAGCGCTTCGGCAGCACGGTTTAAGGTATTCTCTAAGTTATGTCCGTCTTTCGACTGAATAATCGCTTCAAGTTCACCTTGCTCTTTTGCAAGGGCGTCGAAATCGGCATCAGCTTCTGCGTAAGCAGCATACACTTCGTCTAAGCGAGTTAGCGCGTGTTTAACGTCGGCTAACGCTTCTTCCACGTTTCCGCGTACATCTTTTGATTCGTCTAGTTGAGGCTCCTGAGGTAGATAACCTATTTTAAGACCTGGTTGAGGGCGTGCTTCACCTTCAATTTCGGTGTCTAGTCCGGCCATAATGCGAAGCAGCGTAGATTTACCAGATCCATTTAAACCCAATACGCCAATTTTGGCACCAGGGAAAAAACTAAGAGAGATATTTTTAAGAATTTGACGATTCGGTGGAACAATTTTCCCCACGCGATGCATACTGTAAACGTATTGAGCCATGCTGTGTCCTTGCCAGAAAATAAAGCATCATTGTACTCGTAACAGGATAGTCTGTGCCAGTGTGAACCGCCATACAACCTCATGCTTGATGGTATTTTGTTCAATTGAAGTAAAAAGAAGGCGAAAAGTACGAATAATACGGCGGTCACCTTTAACAAATTGAGGTAAACTTCGCTAGCATACGCTTTAATGAAAAAATAGGTATTCACTGTATGACTGCAATGAACAAACGCCCTTACAGCCTATCGGAACTTGCCAGCCATGTAGGCGGTGTTGTAGAGGGAGACGGCAGTGTCGTTATCTCTGCGGTAGGAACGCTGGCAGGCGCTGCCAGCCATCAAATCTCATTTCTTACTAATCCGAAATATAAATCACAGTTAAGCGATACCTCTGCCGGTGCGGTTATTCTACACAGCAGTTTGAAAGACACGGCCCCGTGCCCAGCGCTTGTGGTAGACAATCCTCATGCAGCGTTTGCACGCATTGCCCAGCTATTTGATACCACACCCGTAGTAGCAAGTGGTATTGCCGACACCGCCGTTATTGCGTCGTCGGCAAATATTGGTAGTGATGTGTCGTTAGGTCACAATGTGATTATTGAAGATAACGTGGTGATAGGCGATAGGGTAACTATTGGTGCGAATACGGTTATTCGTAGAGGTACGCAAATAGGGGAAGGTTGTGTAATTCACCCTAACGTTACTATTTACCACGATGTTGTTTTAGGAAAACGTGTAGCAGTACATAGCCAAACGGTTATCGGTGCTGCAGGCTTTGGTTACGCGAATGATAAAGGCGTATGGCTTCCTATTCCGCAAACGGGGTCTGTACAAATTGGCGACGACAGTCAAATTGGTGCAAGTAGTACTATCGACCGCGGTGCCATGGAAGATACTGTGCTAGGTAAAAATGTGATTATTGATAACCAAGTACAAATAGGTCACAACTGCATTATTGGCGATCATTCGTGTATTTGCGGTGCAACCGGTATTGCGGGCAGTTGCCATATAGGAAAGTACGTTGTTATCGGCGGTGGTGTTGGCGTAAACGGCCATATTTCTATTTGCGACAAAGTGCAAATAACCGGCTACTCCATGATTGTTCAAGATATCACGGAACCAGGGGTTTATTCTTCAGGTCAGCCAGCCACGTCTAACCGAGAATGGAAGCGAAATACCATAAGACTGCAAAAAATTGGCAGTTTATATGACCGCGTGAAGGCGCTAGAAAAACAGGTCTGATCACGTCACAGCGCAGGGAATTCGTTAAACCTGCGCCATTTAAATTAAATTGGTCATAAAGCGGTATACAAGCCCTTGAAAATGACTAGAATAAGCCACGAACAAGCCATAAATTAACGCCGTTAAGGAGCCCTCATGTTACCTCGCGAAATGAATATCGCTGACTTTGATCCAGAACTAGCCGATGCAATGGCTAAAGAGGTTGTCCGTCAGGAACAGCATATCGAACTTATCGCCTCTGAAAACTACTGTAGCCCGCGGGTTATGGAAGCACAGGGCTCTCAACTTACTAACAAGTATGCTGAAGGCTATCCTGGCAAGCGTTATTACGGCGGTTGTGAGCACGTAGATGTGGTTGAGCAACTTGCTATCGACCGTGCAAAAGAGCTTTTCGGTGCAGATTACGCTAACGTGCAGCCTCACTCAGGTTCACAAGCTAACTCAGCGGTATTTATGGCATTGCTTGATGCTGGCGATACTGTGCTTGGTATGAGCCTTTCTGAAGGTGGTCACCTTACTCATGGTTCTCATGTGAACTTTTCGGGCAAAACCTACAATGCCGTTCAGTATGGTTTGAACCACGAAACCGGTGAAATCGATTACGAACAGGTTGCTGCGTTAGCAGAAGAACATAAACCAAAAATGATTATTGGTGGTTTCTCAGCTTACTCAGGTGTTGTTGATTGGGCAAAATTCCGTGAAATCGCCGATAGTGTTGGCGCTTTCTTGTTAGTTGATATGGCGCACGTAGCAGGTTTGATTGCAGCGGGTGTTTACCCAAATCCTCTGCCGCACGCACACGTAGTCACTACAACCACACATAAAACCTTAGCGGGCCCACGAAGTGGACTAATTTTGTCTGCCTGTGGTGACGAAGCGATTTATAAAAAGCTTCAAAGCTCAGTATTCCCGGGCAACCAAGGTGGTCCTTTGTGCCATGTTATTGCAGCAAAAGCAGTAGCGTTTAAAGAAGCACTTCAGCCAGATTTTAAAGAATACCAAACACAGGTTGTTGCGAACGCAAAAGCGATGGTGGCGGTAATGCAAGAACGCGGATACAAAATTGTATCTAATGGTACTGAAAACCATTTGTTCCTGTTAGATCTTATCGATAAAGATATTACGGGTAAAGATGCTGATGCTGCCCTTGGTGCGGCTAACATTACCGTTAACAAGAACTCGGTTCCTAACGATCCTCGCTCACCGTTTGTTACAAGTGGATTGCGTATCGGTAGCCCAGCTATTACTCGTCGTGGCTTTAAAGAAGAACAAGCCAAACAAGTCGCTACATGGATTTGTGATGTGCTAGATAATATGGGTGATGACAGCGTTATTGACCGTGTTAAAAGTGAAGTGGTTGCACTTTGTGAACAGTTCCCTGTTTACGCGTAAGCAACCTAGATAAGAAAAGTTACCACGCGTTAGTCTCTACAAACACAGGCTAACGCGTAGTAAATAGTAAGTTAAGGATCGCTCATGTTTTGCCCCTTTTGTTCAGCACAAGAAACAAAAGTGATTGACTCTCGCCTAGTGGCAGAGGGGCATCAGGTGCGCCGGCGTCGTGAATGCGCAATGTGTCATGAACGTTTTACGACCTTCGAAAGTGCCGAACTCGTAATGCCGCGTGTTATTAAACGTGATGGTTCACGAGAGCCTTTCAACGAAGATAAGCTTCGTGCAGGCTTACAGCGCGCGCTAGAAAAACGCCCAGTGAGTACAGAAAAAGTTGAGCAGTGTATCTTGTCACTTAAGTCAGAGCTTCGGGCAACCGGCGAACGAGAAGTGGGGAGTGAACTGTTAGGCAACCTAATCATGAAAGCGCTAAAAGAGCTAGATAAGGTCGCTTATGTGCGGTTTGCATCTGTTTATCGTTCCTTTGAAGATATCCGAGAGTTTGGTGAGGAAATAGCCAGACTAGGGGATTAACCACGGGATTTGCAGTGTCAATTAATACTACCCATGCTCATATAAATAGCGGCTCAAATACCGACGTAGGCAAAGACCACAATAGTAGCTCTTCCAGTGACTTGCCGGGTAAGGCCGTTGAAATTGACTATTATTGGATGGCCAAAGCCATTCGATTGGCGCAAAAAGGCCAATTTACAACTTCTCCTAATCCCCGTGTTGGTTGTGTCATTGTTAATAATAACAATGACTCTATTGGCCAAGGCTTTCATGTCCAAGCCGGCACCCCTCACGCAGAAATTCATGCCCTTCGTGAAGCAGGGAAAAAAGCAAAAGGCGCTACAGCCTATGTGACACTAGAGCCATGTAGTCATTATGGACGAACGCCCCCCTGCGCAGAAGCACTGATAAAAGCACAAGTCTCGCGAGTAGTTATTGCCATGACTGATCCTAACCCCAATGTCAGCGGTAATGGTATTCGCATGTTACAAGATGCGGGCATTGAGGTGTCATCCGATATTATGTCGGCAGAATCTGCCGCTTTGAACCCAGGCTTTATCAAGCGCATGTTAACTGGCAAACCTTATGTGCGAGTGAAATTAGGCATAAGTGTGGATGGAAAAATTGCGCTTCAAAATGGTAATAGTCAATGGATAACTGGGCCAGAAGCTAGACGAGATGTACAGCATTACCGTGCACAAAGCTGCGCGGTGTTAACAGGATCGGGAACGGTAAAAGCCGATAATCCTAGTCTATTAGTCAGACCAGACGAAGCGAAGTTTGCACATTACCCATTGGAGGCTATTCGCCAGCCAGTGCGGATAATTGTGAATAGTGCCGATGATCTTTCAAGAGACTACAGGTGCATGAACGATGGTCATCCCACCTTCGTGGTATCTACCCAAAATAGCGCCGATACTGACAACCGCCAACACCTAACCGTTGATGCGATGAACGGTAAAGTGGATATCAGTAAATTGATGCTGCAGTTAGGCGACATGCAGTTTAATGAAGTGTGGGTAGAGGCAGGACCGGGTTTAGCTGGCGCCTTACTGATAGCTGGTGAAGTAGATGAACTCATCTGTTATCAAGCACCTAAGCTATTGGGAGACAAAGGGGTGAGTATGGTATCTTTACCCACCTTTACCGAATTGAATCAAGCTATTGAATTGTCGCTGATTGAAAGTCGACAAATAGGTAACGATATTAAGCTTCGTTACCTTCTTAACACCCTTAACACGCCTCAATAGCCTTATAGGAACATTATGTTTACTGGAATTATTCAAGCTTTAGGCAAGATTACCAAACTCGATAACCGAGGTAGTGACATACGGTTAACGGTTTCATCAACTACACTGGATATGGCCGATGTAGCGCTTGGTGATAGTATTGCTACCAACGGGGTATGCCTTACCGTAACTGATATGGGTAGCGATTATTATTGCGCTGATGTATCGGCTGAAACCATAAAACTTACCGGGTTTGCCCATTACGGCACGGGCTCTACTGTGAACCTTGAAAAGGCAATGCGACCCACTGACAGACTGGGCGGACACATTGTTTCAGGTCACGTCGATGGCGTGGGCGAGATCAGTAAAATTATAAAACACACCGACTATGTTGAATTTTGGGTAAAAGCACCTACATCTTTAGCCAAGTACATTGCTCATAAGGGCAGCATCACTGTTGATGGTGTGAGCCTTACAGTGAATGAAGTCAACGGTGCTGAGTTTATGCTTTGGATAATTCCTCATACGCTGAAAGAAACGGTGATGGGACATTACGAAGTAGGCACCGCTGTAAATTTAGAAGTAGATGTAATAGCACGTTACCTTGAACGCTTAATGATGGGTGATAAAGCAGCGTCACCGATATCAAAAGACATTGATATGGCGTTTTTGGCTGAGAACGGATTTTTGAGAAAGTAACCCTACAAGAAGTATAAAAACTATGGCATTTAACACCTCGAAAGAAATTATTGAAGACATTCGTCAAGGTAAAATGGTTATCTTGATGGATGATGAAGATCGTGAAAACGAAGGCGATCTTATTATGGCAGCAGAGCATGTCACGCCAGAAGCCATTAACTTTATGGTAACGCACGCCAGAGGTTTAGTTTGCCTTCCTATGACAGAGGCGCGTTGTCGTCGTCTTAATTTACCGTTAATGGTGGATAAGAACGAAGCGCAGTTTTCTACCAACTTTACGGTGTCGATTGAAGCGGCAACGGGCGTAACTACAGGTATATCAGCCGCCGATCGCGCAGTAACTATCAAAGCTGCGGTCGCGAAAGAAGCAAAGGCGACTGACATTGTGCAGCCAGGCCATATCTTTCCACTAATTGCAAAAGAAGGTGGGGTATTAAACCGCGCAGGCCACACTGAAGCGGGCGTGGATTTACCTCGTTTAGCAGGGCTCGAACCCGCGGGTGTTATCGTTGAAATCCTAAATGAAGATGGCTCAATGGCACGTCGTCCAGAGCTTGAGAAATTTGCCGAGAAACATGACCTTAAAATTGGCACCATAGCCGATTTAATCGAGTACAGAAATTTAAACGAAACCACCATCGAAAAGGTTGCTCAGTGCAACCTACCCACAGAGTATGGTGATTTCGAGCTTCATACTTTTAAAGACAGTATTGATAATCAGCTACACTTTGCTTTAAAGAAAGGGGAAGTTAGCGCTGAAAACCCAACACTGGTTCGCGTGCACCTGCATAACACTTTCAGTGACTTGTTGGGCTCTACCCGAGGTATTCATCGCTCACTAACGTTATCTGAAGGAATGCAAAAAATTTCTGATGAAGGCGGTGTTCTGGTATTGCTTGGTAAAGATGAGCAAATTGAACAGCAAGTTCGTCGCTTTGCCGCAGAAGATAGAGGCGAACGTCCAACGGGTGCTGATTGGCAAGGCTCGTCACGTACTATTGGTGTGGGTAGCCAAATTTTAGCCTCTATTGGCGTACAAAAAATGCGCCTGCTAAGTAAACCTATTAAGTATCATGCGCTGTCAGGTTACGGCCTAGAAGTGGTTGAGTACGTTCACGACTGAGCGGTTTATAAAGGAGGGGGAGCGCCTGCCGCAAACACGCGGTGAATACATCCATGTACGCTCCGCCACCGCATCCATGCGGTGGAGGGTTTACGGCAGGCACTCCCCCTCCTTATCACTTGGCTGCGGCTAATGAACTAAGTAGCAGAGTAAAAGAAACAATCGATTTAGTTTGGGCGTAGTTGTGGTATACTTCGCGCCGTTTTTCTCGAGGAATGAAATCATGCAAGTAGTTGAAGGTAATATCAGAGCGACCGGTAAGAAGATTGCTATTGTTGTTGCACGCTTTAATAGCTTTGTTGTTGAGAGCTTATTGGAAGGCGCATTAGACACATTAGACCGTCACGGCGAAGTGAATGAAGACGATATCACAGTGGTTCGTGTTCCAGGTGCTTATGAGTTGCCTATTGTTGCTAAGAAACTTGCTGAGAAAAAATCTTTTGACGCCATTATTGCACTAGGTGCGGTAATTCGTGGCGGCACACCTCATTTTGACTTTGTTGCAGGCGAATGTAACAAAGGCCTAGCGCAAGTATCGCTAGAATACGGTGTACCGGTATCTTTTGGCGTTATCACTACAGATTCTATTGAACAGGCTATCGAACGTTCTGGAACCAAAGCAGGCAACAAAGGCGCTGAAGCAGCCTTAGGTGCGCTTGAGATGGTTAACGTTATCGATGCTGTTGAAAAGCTTTAAGGTAAAAAATTAAGTGAAAGTTTCAGCTCGTCGTAAAGCCCGTGAACTTGCCCTTCAAGGCATCTATTCATGGCAAATGAGTCATAACGATATTCAACAAATTGAACTGGCGCTTGCGACCAGTAACGATATGAAGAAAGTTGATATGGCTTATTTTCAGGCACTGCTTCGCGGTGTGGCGCACAGCGCTAGCCACTTAGATACGACTATTAAGCCGTACCTGGGCCGTTTGCCTGAAGAACTAGATGCAATCGAAAAGGCTATTTTACGCATTGCGACACTGGAACTTACAGAGCGTAAGGATGTGCCTTATCGCGTAATTATTAATGAAGCGATTGAACTTGCGAAGTCTTTCGGGGCCGAAGAAAGTCATAAATTCATTAATGGTGCGCTTGATAAAGCGGTTCGCTCGTTGCGTAAAGACGAACGCGATTAACCTTGTACAGTGGCATTGGATGTCACAAGGGTTTAATAGACTATCGTGAAAGAATTTGATCTTATCGGCCGTTACTTCTCTGATGGCGGCCACACTCGTAAAGACGTAGTTATTGGTATCGGTGATGATTGTGCCGTAACTAACGTTCCTAGTAATCAACAATTAGCCGTTACCACAGATACTTTGGTTGCAGGTGTGCACTTCTTAGAAGATGCGCCAGCAAAATCGGTTGCGTATAAAACCGTAGCGGTGAATTTGAGCGATTTAGCCGCCATGGGCGCTGAACCTGCTTGGATCAGCTTATCGCTGTCGTTGCCAACAGTGAATGATGAATGGCTTAGCGAGTTCGTAGATGGTTTGTACGAGCTTACGCAGTACTATTCTGTGCAGTTAATTGGTGGCGATACCGTTAAGGGCCCGATGGCCATGACCATTACGGCGCAAGGGTTTATACCACCCGGTTCCGAACTGACCCGCAGTAATGCAAAACCCGGTGATTGGGTTTATGTTACAGGCACCTTAGGCGATGCTGGTGCTGGCTTGGATATTCTGCAAAATAAACTTAACGTGGCCGGTGAAGCGCGAGATGTGCTTATTAATCGTCATTATTACCCTACGCCTCGAGTAGCAATGGGTACGGCACTTCGTCGTATTGCTTCATCGTGTATTGATGTGTCTGATGGCTTAATCTCTGATTTAGGCCACATTTTGAAAGCATCAGGCTGTGGTGCAAACGTACATGTTGATAAGCTTCCTTTATCGAGAGCGTTAACCAGTGCCGTAGATAATGCCCAAGCGATCGAATATGCACTGTCAGCAGGCGACGACTATGAGCTCATCTTTACCGTAGGTGAAGAACAGCGAGGTAACTTTGAAACCTCGATGGGCGGTAGTAGTGTGAAAGCAACTTGCATTGGTCAGCTTACTGGGCAAGCGGGTCAGTTGTCTTTGCTAAAAGACAATCAGCCGTTTACACCAACCAATGAAAATGGCTACGAACATACTTTCTAGAAGCTAATAGAGCATTTTATGCAAAAAGAATATCGCGCTAGAATTAGCATGAAAAATCCAGTGCACTTTTTAGCGCTTGGGTTTGGTAGCGGACTTATCCCGTTTATGCCTGGAACCTTTGGTTCTGCGGTAGCAATACCACTACTTATATTGTCGGCCAACATGCCTGTGATGGTATTTATCGCTTTCACTGTTTTCGCCTCAATTTTTGGTATTTATCTGTGCGGAAAAACCGCTGATGATATGCAGGTGCATGATCACGGTTCTATTGTGTGGGACGAAGTGGCAGGTATGTTTATTACCTTCTTATTTGTACCTATTACTGCACCGTCTTTGCTAGCAGGATTTGTGCTGTTTCGCATATTCGATATTTTAAAACCTTGGCCAATAGGGCCTATCGATAAGCGCTTACACGGCGGTACAGGCATTATGCTTGATGATATAGTGGCTGGGGCTATGGCGTGTGCGTGTTTACATATTATGATGATGATGTGGCCGGCATTTACCACCTTGTTTTAAATTGGACGAAGATAAGTTCGTGCAATAATACGCAAAATTTGTACATATTAAAAAGCCCGCAACTGCGGGCTTTTTGTTTTTAAAGGCTATTGAGCGAGAGTGAAAGCAAACAGCTAGCTCAGTAAGCTTCTAAGTGTGGAGGTAATACCTTCGATATCTAGTCCATGCTCTTTGTACATTTCCTGTTGCGTACCTTGTAAAACAAAGCTGTCTGGAAGCCCTAATGTACGAACAGGTTTCATAATACCTTGCTGTTGCAAGTACTCAAGCACACCAGAGCCTGCTCCGCCGGCTATACAGCCATCTTCTAAGGTAATAAGCAAATCGTGTTCTGCCGCCGCTTTCTCAATAGCCTGGCCGTCGAGCGGCTTAACAAAGCGCATATCAATAACCGTAGCATCAATAGCTTCGGCAGCTGCCAATGCATTAGGTAAGAGTGTGCCGAAATTCAATATGGCTGCTTTTTTCGATGGCTTGCCGGTAATAGCGCGGCTAACCTTCGATTTACCAATAGGTAACTCGGTCATTGCGGTGTCAGGGGTAATGCCCATTCCAGCACCGCGAGGGTAGCGTACCGCCGCAGGTTTTTGTGCTTTATGACCTGTATAAAGCATTTGTCTGCATTCATTTTCATCAGATGGTGCCATCACAATCATATTTGGTATGCAGCGTAAAAAGGCAATATCAAACGCACCTTGGTGGGTGGGGCCATCAGCCCCCACAATACCGGCTCGGTCAACGGCAAATAAAACAGGCAAGTCTTGCAACGCCACATCGTGAATAAGCTGATCGTAGGCACGCTGTAAAAAGGTCGAATAAATCGCAACTACTGGGTTACACCCGTCTTTGGCTAAGCCCGCAGCAAAGGTAACCGCATGTTGTTCTGCAATGGCTACATCGAAATACTGATCAGGGTATTGCTGCGAAAACGCGACCATGCCTGAACCTTCACGCATGGCAGGCGTTACCGCCATCAATTTAGGATCTTGCGCTGCTATATCGCACAACCAATCGCCAAAAATAGCAGAAAAAGTTGGCGCTGAAGGCTTCGCTTTTGGCAACGCGTTATCGGCAGGGTTAAATTTAGGCACCGCGTGGAATTTAATCGGGTCTTTTTCAGCAAGGGCGTACCCTTTACCTTTCTTAGTGACCACGTGAAGCAGTTGCGGACCTTTAAATTTGCGCATATTACGCAAGGTATCTACAACGGCATCTACATCATGGCCATCAATAGGGCCTATGTAATTAAAGCCAAGCTCTTCAAAGATTGTGCCGGGCACTACCATACCTTTAAGGTGCTCTTCTGCGCGACTAGCGAATTCTTTGATAGGCGGTACATTGCTTAATAGTTTTTTAGAGCCATCGCGAATAGAGTTGAAAACATTACCCGTTAATAAGCGAGCTAGGTGACTATTAAGCGCACCTACGTTTTCAGAAATAGACATTTCGTTGTCGTTTAACACCACAACCATATCTTTATTGATGTCACCAGCATGGTTCATCGCTTCAAATGCCATGCCCGCGGTAATCGCACCATCACCAATTACGGCAACCACTTTACGGTTTTTGCCTTCTTGCTCGGCGGCAACCGCCATGCCAAGTGCAGCACTGATAGACGTAGACGAATGGCCTACAGCAAAAGTGTCGTAGTCGCTCTCAGGAGGCCAAGGGAAGGGGTGTAAGCCGTCTTTTTGTCGAATCGTCGACATTTGCTTAGCGCGACCCGTAAGAATTTTATGGGGGTAGGCCTGATGACCCACATCCCAAATCAATCTGTCGATAGGCGTGTTATAAATATAATGTAAGGCCACAGTAAGCTCGACCGTGCCTAAGCCCGACGCAAAATGTCCACTGGTTTGGCTTACACTATTTAGTAAATATTCTCGTAATTCATCTGACAACTCACGCAATTTCTCTTGCGGTAACTGTCTTAACTTATCCGGCGTTTGCGCAATAGCAAGCGTGGGGTAATGTTGGAGGTCTAAACTCATTATTTATTATCTTTTTCAACATGGTTGCAGAACTAATGGTCTCGTTTTACCAATAGTTCGCTAAACGCAATTAAACTGTCTGTATTGTAGGGTAAACGAGCCAAGGCTTGAAGGGCATTCTGATGCAGCTTATCAAGTTCTCGTTTTGCACCTTCAATGCCAAGTTTGGCAGGAAAGGTATTCTTACCCAAAGCAATGTCAGAGCCTGCTGGCTTTCCTAATTGCTCACTATTACCTTCTACGTCAAGAATGTCATCTTGGACTTGAAATGCAAGACCAATATCGTCGGCATAAGCTAATAAGTCTGCTTTACTGTTGCTATCAAGGTCTTGAGAAACAATAGATACCATTTCAACACATGCACGAAGTAGGGCGCCGGTTTTCAAATTGTGCAGTCGCTTAAGCTGCTCAAGGCTTATTTCTTCACCCGTGCTGGTTAAATCGATTGCTTGCCCGCCACACATACCGCGATAGCCAGCGGCGCGGGCTAACACAGAAAGTAACTCGCCACGTTTATTGGTTGCGAAATCACTTAAAGGCGCATCTGCCAACGTGCTAAAAGCAAGCGCTTGCAATGCATCACCGGCTAATATTGCGGTGGCTTCATCGAATGCAATATGACAAGTCGGCTGGCCGCGACGCAAATCGTCATCGTCCATGGCTGGCAAGTCATCATGTACAAGCGAGTAAGCATGCACACACTCAATGGCCATACTAATAGCCATTTGATCGCCTTTAGGCACATCCAGGGTGTTGCCGATAACTTGAACCAGTAAAGGTCGCATACGCTTTCCTCCCACCAACAACGCGTGACGCATTGCTTCTTTAAGCCGCGGCGCGTCGTGGGGAAGGTCATCAATAAGCGTATTTAACGACGTATCGGTCTGCTGCTTAACTTGCTGATGCAATGCAGTGAAATTCATACTATACCTGTTTGTTGCGACACGAGGCTTAAGGTTGCTCGTCTTCAGGAAGAGGGTGTAATGCGCTTTCGCCTTGCTCATTAAGCAAAATTTTAACTTTTTGCTCGGCTTGCTCTAACGATTTCTGACCTTCGCGGGAAAGGGCTATGCCTCGCTCGAATTTTTCTAGTGCAACGTTTAATGGCAACTCACCGTTTTCCATCTCATTAACGATTGCATCTAATTCGGTAAGGGTTTCCTCAAACGAGGGAGAATTTGTCTTTTTCGTCACTTTCGTCACAATCGCACTCATTTTTAGGCGTTTTTTGGATTACGCGCACATTAACTGAGGGTAGCCAAAGGGTCAAATGGTTTGTCAATATATGCCCTATTGCAGCTATCTATGATAACGTTTTGTGAAGCAACTCTTTGTATTAAAAACTACCGCCTAAAGTTCGACTAACCTCATTATGTATACAATAATTAAGGCAATTTGCGATAATCTTGTTATAGAAATTCTATACAATGCCGATAGAATACGAGTAATAGTATGCAGCGTCTGCAAAAAATGAGGAAGAGTGAGTGGATTTAGCAACCGTCATAGGTATGTTGGGCGCCATCGGCTTTGTAGTAATGGCCATGGTTATGGGTGGCAGTATTGCCATGTTCATCAACGTACCGTCTATCTTGATCGTATTTGGTGGCACCCTTTTCGTTATTTTATCCCAATACACTTTAGGGCAGTTCTTTGGTGCAGGTAAAATTGCAGGCAAAGCATTCATGTTCAAAATTGATACGCCTGAAGATCTTATTGAAAAAATTGTTGAGATGGCAGATGCAGCGCGTAAAGGCGGTTTTCTTGCATTAGAAGAAGCTGAAATAGACAATCCGTTTATGCAAAAAGGCGTAGACATGTTAGTTGATGGTCACGACATAGAAGTGGTCAGAGAAACCTTAGCGAAAGATATCTCTATGACCACCGAGCGACACGAGTTTGGTGCCACCATTTTTAAAGGCATGGGTGATATCGCACCAGCAATGGGAATGATTGGAACTCTGATTGGTCTGGTGGCCATGCTTTCTAACATGGATGATCCTAAATCAATTGGGCCAGCAATGGCGGTAGCACTATTAACCACCTTGTATGGTGCATTTCTTGCCAACATTATTTGCCTACCCATGGCGGTAAAGCTCGGAAACCGCGCACAAGAAGAAAAGCTTAACCAAATGTTAGTGCTCGATGGCATTGTAGGGATTGCCGATGGGCAAAACCCGCGTGTTATCGAAGGTATATTGAAAAATTATCTGGCGGCAAGTAAACGCGGTACGGGCGCTGAGGACGAATAATGGCTGAAGAAGAGTGCCCAAAATGTCCTCCCGAAGGGCTTCCTGCATGGATGGGGACCTTTGCTGATTTGATGTCGTTGCTCATGTGCTTCTTTGTACTCTTGCTCTCATTTTCAGAAATGGATGTACTGAAGTTCAAGCAAATCGCCGGCTCAATGAAGTTTGCCTTTGGTGTGCAAAACAAAATTGAAGTGAAAGACATCCCAAAAGGGACGAGTGTTATTGCGATGGAGTTTAGGCCTGGTCGTCCAGATCCGTCGCCCATCGACACTATTCAGCAACAAACAATCGAAATGACTCAGCAGATGCTAGAGTTCCAAGCGGGTGACGAAGATTCATCCGGCGGTAGGCAGAAGCAAAGGGGTGAGCAGCGAGGGGGGCAGTCACAACAAACCGCCACCGATCAGTCGTCCTCAGAGTCGCAAAGTTCAGATCAAACACAAACTGCTGAGTTAATGAAAAAAGTAGCGCAGCAGTTACAAAAGCAAATTCTCGATGGCGCAGTAGAATTGGAATCTTTAGGTCAGCAGTTGACTATTCGCATTAGAGAGAACGGTTCATTTTCTGCCGGTTCTGCATTTTTACAACCTCAATTTCAGCCTATTTTACGCAAAATTGGTGTGTTATTAGCAGACGTTCCAGGGGAAATAGAAATCTCAGGGCATAGTGACGGACAACACATTGCTAATGAACTCTATCGTTCTAATTGGGATTTATCGTCTCAGCGTGCCGTAGCCGTAGCTGAAGCCATGCGAACAGCGCCGGGGTTCGATGAAAGCAGAATGTCTGTAGTCGGCAAGGCCGATACCGACCCCATGGTGGAAGATGCAACAACACCGGCGGATAGAGCACGGAACAGACGGGTAGAGATTAATATCAATCAAGGTAAACCAATGACTTCTCAACCTATATCAGTGGTTGATGAATAGGTTGCTAAGCAAAATACAAAATCAAAAAGGGCGAATCAATGATTCGCCCTTTTAGTTTGAAGTTGTCTTTTATAGGCAATTAACGTGGGTTTTTATAGTCAACTAACGTTGTTTTTTATAGGCAACTAACGTTGCAGTGCCTCCCTGTGATGTGGCTTAGATATTACCAATTGCACCGTACTAATGGTTCTTTCTAAAAAACCGCCTTCACAGTATTTTAAATAGTAAATCCACATACGCATAAAACGTTCATCATAACCATCGTTGAGTAATGCTTCTTTGGCGCTAATAAAGGCTTCGTACCAATGATTAAGGGTTTGAGCGTAATCTAATCCGATATCATGCAGGTCTCTAATCATCATGTCGCTATAGCGCTTTAAATGAGCGTTTAACTGATACTGTGAGGGAAGGAATCCACCAGGGAAAATGTATTTTTGAATGAAGTCCACACTGCTGGCGTAACTTTCGTAACGTCTATCATCAATGGTGATGGATTGTAGCAACATTAGCCCATCGTCTTTAAGCAGCGATGAACACTTCTCAAAAAAGTTACCTAAGTAATCTTTTCCTACAGCTTCAATCATTTCAATTGAAACCAGCTTGTCGTACTTACCTTCTAGCAGGCGATAATCTTTTTTCAACAAGGTGACTTTATCAGACACTTGTGCGCGCTCAATCCACTGCTCTGCCCACGCATACTGTTCTTCAGAGATAGTTGTGGTGGTCACTTTACAACCACAATGCTTGGCTGCATATACCGCTAAACCACCCCAGCCAGTGCCTATTTCTAAAAGATGGTCACTTTCGGTTAACTGAAGCTTGTCACAAATTGTTTTAAGTTTGTGATTTTGCGCTTCTTCTAAACTGGCATTCACATCAGGATAAATAGCCGATGAATACATCATGGTGTTATCAAGAAAACGAGTGTAAAGTTTATTACCCAAATCGTAATGGGCTTCAATGTTTTTCTTGGCTTGATCTTGAGTATTACGGCGGGCAAAGTGCTGAATTTTCAGAATCGGCATGGAAATCCACTTGAACTTGTTTTCCCAAGCATCAAGGGTAGATAGGTTACGCGCAAATATTTGTACAACTGCCGTTACATTATCGCTTTCCCACAGGCCATCCATATAGGCTTCACCTGCACCCACGCTACCGCCCAATAATAACTGGCGATACGCCTTTACGTCTTTGAAATTAATCGTAGCGTGTAAATCGTCATTGGGGTTACCCATTGAAGCAATTGTGCTGCCATTTTCCATAATGGTAAGTGAACCATGTGGAAGTTTCTCTAAACACTTTAAAAATGTGCGCCTACAAACCTTGTCTAAAAGAGACGCTTCTGAAGGGGTACTAAATACAGATTCACCGGAAGACATGTTGTTATTATTCCTGACTTTTCTTAGGGTGGTTATAAAGTGGCGTACGCTTTATAAGTAACTTTAACGCCTGCCAATATATGCCAATCATTGTTCTAATGGTCATACTAGGTATACGTTTCATAACCCGACTTAGATTCGCATTATCTAATGAAAGCCGTGTTAAATTAATTCCAGCATTGAACTCTTTTTCGCCTCGAACACAGTCCATCGTTAATGATAGGCGTTGGCTAGGTTGTGTTATTCGCCATTTGTACGTCATGTCCATGGGGTTAAACGGCGATACGTGGAACGCTTTTGGTGTATCTGCTTGCACGGCTAAATCTACCAAATAGTAATGCCGCTCATTCCAAGGGGTATTGCTGACTTCTGCTAATACATGGGTAAAGGCATCGTCTTTACCCTTTAAATAGTAAAAATTAACTGGGCTGAAATACATTCCCCACATACGAAGCTGCCCAAGCATATATACATCACCGCTTAAGGTATCCTCACTTAAACTGTTCATTTTTTCTAGTACGCTTTGGTCTAATGGCGTGTTGCTATCACCTAAGTAATCTTCACGTTTGAAGCGCACTCTCGCTTTTGAATTAACAGAGAAGTGTTTCAAGGCTGCTGGCAATGCATCGACTTCGTTTAATTTTATCCAGAACAAATAAATATGATAGTCGAACTTATGTTGGGTAGGTGAAAAGCGCTCGTGATACACCTTTCCTTCATAAATAGCGCTATCCATCAAAGGTTAACTCCAAATCGCTCGCATACATCTAATGCGCTGTGCACACCATCTTCATGGAAGCCGTTATACCAGTAGGCGCCGCAAAAATGCAGATTATCCACACCACATATTTGGCTTCGGCGCTGTTGTGCGTTCACCATAACTTCACTAAATTGAGGATGCGCATATTGATAGCTACCCAATACCGCGCTTGTATCAATTTCATCCGTGTTATTAAGGGTGACGCAGTAGGTATTAGCTGCGTCTAATCGCTGGAGAATATTCATATCGTAAGTCACCGAAGCCGGTCTTTCTTCCTCGTCAGCATCGTCTTTTAAGCGGTAATTCCAACTTGCCCATGCAAGCTTGCGCTTAGGAAGTTGGTTTGTATCTTTGTGCATGAGGACATCGTTTTCAGCAAAGCCAATGGCGCCCAACACAGCTTGCTGAGCGTCGGTGGGGGTATCTAGCATGGCCAATGCTTGGTCGCTATGACAAGCAAAAATAACGTGATCAAATATGGCTTGAGCGCCAGATGTGTCAGTAACCTGCCACGTATCACCCACTTTCTTAACATTAGTAACGCCACATGATAGCTTTATCTTGTCTTGAAAACTGGCGATTAACGGAGGGATATAAGTGCTAGAGCCACCTTTAATGGTATACCACTGTGGCCTGTCACTTATATTGAGTAAACCGTGGTTGTTAAAAAACTGAAGAAAGAAAGTCAGCGGGAACTGCCTAGTTTGGGCGAGACTTGCAGACCAAATAGCGGCGCACATGGGCAAAATATAGTAGCGCGCAAAGTCATCACTTAACTTTAGCTCGTTAATAACATCTTGAAGTGTCATTGAAGAAGTGTCTCTCTTCTCGGCGACAAAAGCTTTACAAGCTTTATTAAACTTCAGAATGTCGCGTACAATGCGCCAAAACCTCGGGCGTAGTATATTTCTACGCTGTGCAAATAGGCTGTTAATCGTATTACCATTGTACTCGATGTTAGCTTTCTTACTGGTAACAGAAAAGCTCATCTCGGTAGGTTGGTATGCAACATCAAGTTGCTTCATCAGCTTTATAAATCTAGGGTAGGTCCAATCATTAAATACAATGAAACCGGTATCGATATTTCGTTCAATGCCATCATCATTGATTTTCTTAGTGGCGGTGTGCCCTCCAATGTAATCATTGGCCTCATAAACCGTTATATCAGCCGTTTCATTTAACAAATACCCGCAAGTCAGGCCTGAAATGCCTGTCCCAATAATCGCTACATTTTTTGTCATTGTTATTGTGCTCTACTGCTTTTCTCGCATTGATAGTGATAATTTTTTTTGTAATCCAACCGGTAAAATATGCATAAACCGAAGTATGAGGCCAAACATGCGGGGGAAAAAAACGGTTTGCTTGTCGGTTTCAATACCTTTGAGCATAGACTCCGCCGCTTCAGTGGCCGTAATTTTCATTGGCATATCAAAGTCATTTTTGTCAGTAAGAGGGGTTTCGACAAAGCCTGGTGATACCGCTTGAACCTTTATACCGCGGTCGTGTAAATCTACCTCTAAGCTTTTCGTAAAATAGTGAAGGGCTGCCTTGCTCGCCCCATAAGCCTGAGAACGGGTAAACGGGAGAAGGCGAGCCATACTATCCACGATGACTAGCTTATTTCCTCTCTTTAATGAAGGAATTAGCGCCTCTACACAGTGAACTACCCCAAAAAAGTTGGTCTCGAAAACGCGTCTAAACATATCTGACTCGAATTCATCAATATCTACATATTCGCAGGTGCCTGCATTTAAAATAGCAACATCGCACTTTACGTTGTGTAGCGCCTGTTTTGCATCTTCAAGAGAAGTGACATCAAATTTGAGCGGCTTAATATTTGGTTTCGAGGCCAGTTCATCTAGAACACCTTGGTTTCTTCCGCATGCAATTACCTGATAGCCTTTTTCTGCTGCATGAAGTGCTAATGCTTTGCCAATACCCGAGGTGGCGCCTGTAATGAGTAATGTCTTCATTTCGCTAACCTCTTTTTAATTTTCTTCACAAAGAAGCCTAACAGAGGAATGTGTTCATATACCATTTCCCCTAAATCATAATAATCTTTGTGATAAACAATAATGTCATCCTTTACCGTTAGTTGGGTGTTCCCATCTACGGTTATCAGCTTGTCACTTTGTTTAAGTTTGAGGTTCATCGTCCAGTTAACAATATGAGTCACACTGTTACTACTCACTGGCGCAATCATCGATATGTCAAACTGACAACGCTCGGCTTGCTCGAGCAAGTTTGCAAAATACTTCTGAACATCATCTAGGCCATGGTGGGTAGTGATAGGGTCAACAAATGTAACGTTGGAAGCATATATATCGGCTAAGTCATCTAGAGTGATTTGGCATATATCGGCGTACATGGTTGAGAATCTATCTAATACAGTCATCACTTCTTCACTTTGTTAATTTGCTAACGTAAAACAGCTATGTAACTCTTTGTTACTATTGCTAATACTCGTTAAAGTATGTTTGTAACTACTATACACGCTATTTTGATTATCGTTCTATTATTCCAAGCGTAACCGAGTTAGTTAACGTTTTCTTAATATAGTCATTCTACAAATAAAGCGGCGCGTAGGATCATTGCCCCTAGACTAAAGTGTGAAATTTTTTCCCTAGCGATCCAATTTGTTCACAGTGGCGTAATTGCTTATGACCAAAAGAGTTAAGAGTTTATGAGTAAGACATCGATTCCACTATTTCCGTTATCTGCCCACTTGCTTCCAGAAGGACGCATGGCGTTACGTATTTTCGAGCCAAGGTACACGCGCATGGTTAAGCAGGCATGCGCTGAAAATAAAGGGTTTGTGATGTGTATGCTAAACGCATCTGGTGATAAATCCCGTAATGAACATATTTATCCGATTGGTACCTACGCTAAGGTTGTCGACTTCGATTTACTCGATGACGGCTTGCTTGGCATAAAGGTTGCTGGATTAGAGTTAGTTGAGGTAACTGATGTAGCAGTTGAATCAGATGGGTTACGTACAGGCCATTGTCGTTCTGTATCGCCTTGGAACTGCGAAATATCACCTCAGCAATTAGCGCCTATAAATGAGCGTTTGAAAGAAATTTTTGCGAAGTATACGGAGATAGCATCACTCTACGAAGAAACCCAGTTTGACGACCCTATATGGGTGTTAAGACGGTGGCTTGAATTGTTACCTGTTGATGGTGGACAAAAGCAGCAGTTTCTTAAAGAGGGTGGCGACAAGAACTTACTTAACTATCTTTGTGCTTTAATTCGATAAAACGAATTAAGAGAAAACTTCTTAAATTCCATTAAACAATTGTAATGTGGATTTGGCGATTTTTTCGAACTTCTTTCATCGTTTGTTTGTAAAATATATTAATCGAATCGGATAAACGGACGAAACCTTATGTTAGTTGGAATTCCTTTAGAACAAAGTAAGAGTACGATTAAACCGAAAGAATGCGCGGTTGAGATGTCAGATTACCTAGTAGAAGTTGCCCAAAAGCGTTGTAAAGCATCTTTTGCGCGAGTTTTTAATTACTTTGCTCCAAGACTTCGTTCATACGCTTTAAAGCAGATGGGTAACGAAGCCCTTGCCATGGAGCTAGTTCAAGACACTATGTCGAACGTGTGGCAAAAAGCGCATTTGTTTAATGCGGAAAAAGGTTCGCCATCTACGTGGATTTTCACTATTGCTCGAAACATTCGTTTTGATATGCTTCGTAAGCTTCAAAACCGAAAAGAAGATGTGTGTTCTGATGATTTATGGCCAGTATTGTGTGAACAAACTGCAGACTTAAACGAAGCACCTCTTGATGAACAAGTTACATTAGAACAAATCGGTTATTTGTTTGAATCGCTTCCTGTAAAACAAAAAGCAGTGATCGAAGCAATCTATATTGATGGTAAATCACAGCAAGAAGTCGCTGATGAATTAGATATTCCTTTGGGTACGGTTAAATCAAGAACCCGTTTGGCACTTCAAAGACTAAAAGGTATGTTGCAGAGTAATGATTAGGTTCCACCCAAGTGCTCAACAACTTGTTTCATTTGTGGACGGGGATTTATCGCCGGCCGTTTCGCTGATGGTTTCCGCACATTGTGATATGTGTAGCACATGTCAGCGGTTTGTGGAGCAAGAAACCGAGCGCCTTGCTGGTTCATTACTAGAAGATAATGGTTTTAAGCAAGTTGATCTTAAAGCCGATTATAGCGCGATGATTGCGCAAATTACCCAATCGCCGTCATCTGTTGAAGCCGATACCGGTTCACAACAGAAACAATCGCCCAGAAAGCAGAACACAAACACAGAAGTCAGCATGGCTGCTAATGATTCTATTGAGCTTGATGGTAGAAACTTTGTCTTGCCACGAACACTTCAGCGGTATAAAGAGAAGACAGGTGGTTGGTCTAGCTTGGTAGGTAAGCTGTGGCAAGCACCAGTAGATTTAGGTAGCCAAGGTGTAGCTAACTTTATTTACATGGGTAAAGGTGGAAGTGTTCCTGAACATACTCACCGAGGCACCGAATATACGTTAGTCATTAACGGCGAATTCAGTGACGGGCTTAACAACTACGACTCCGGCGATTTTATCTTTATGGATGGCCAAAACACTCACACACCTCGGTCAGATAACACCCAAGGTTGCTTGGTTTTTACTATTGTCGATCAGCCTTTGCATTTTACTTCAGGTATAGCGCGCCTTCTTAATCCGTTTAGTCATCTTTTCTTTCGCTAACCTTTCGCAATAGCAGCATCCAAATATTTCCTTTGTAAAAGTTTAAAATCAAAAAAAAGCGCAGTTCATTATGAACTGCGCTTTTTTGATATAGTTATTCGCGTCATTAGCTAATAAAATCACTTTCAGGGAAGTTTAGCTTTAATGTCTTCATTGCGTTTCCACGCAAATCATCCAAGCCTAATTGCTCGTAACTAGACACCATGATTTCAAGCGCTTGCTGAATTTGCGTACTTTCAGGGAAGTGCTCGATAACATATCTACCACGGTTAGCTGCTGCAACATAAGCGTGTCTGCGCATATAGAAGCGGGCAATAGCAATTTCGTATCGTGCAAGCCTGTCTTTAATATGAAGCATGCGCTTGCGAGCGTCTGCAGCATATTTACTGTCAGGGTATTGCTGCATTAAGCGTCTGAAATCTTCAAAAGCCTGACGAGATTTCGAAGGATCTCGGTCAGTCCTATCAATGTTCATTAAATCTTGAAACAGGTTACTGTCAGACTCCATGTTGGTTAGGCCGCGCATATAGTAGGCATAATCAACATCTGAGTGGTTTGGATTAAGACGAATAAACCTATCGATAGTGGCCAACGTCTCATCACTTTTACCGGATTTGTAGTAACTGTAGATAAGGTCCAATTGTACTTGGTGCGAAAGCGGACCAAATGGATAGCGAGAGTCTAATGCGCCTAATGTCTGGGCTGCAGCACTGAAGTTACCCACTTCCATGCTTTGCTTGGCTCTGTTATACAGCTGTTGCGCACCCATATTAGCCATTACGGCTTTTTCTTCTTCGTCGGAGGAGCTACTACAGCCTGCGACAGATACCATTGCACCTAATAACACAGGTGCTAGTAATCGAATTGATTTCATAATAGTTCTTTTTTCCTGCTAAACAGTATTGATTACTTCGCTGTCTAAGCTCATGTTCACTTATTCTAACGTACTCGCGATGATAAAAACCATACAAATTCGTAAACAACGCAGTGTACCGATTGAAAGCTTGTTATAATACCCTTTTTACACTTAATAATCGGTGTTATGACAGAGTCGGACAACACATTACAATTAGAAGCAACCACAGGGGCTGAGCACTTTGGTCTTCGGTTAGATCAGGTTTTAGCTGATTTGTTCCCTGAATATTCACGTTCTAAGCTAAAAACTTGGATCAAAGGCGGAAATGTGTCCGTTGATGGACAGGTTATCACAGTACCACGCCATAAAATGCAAATGGATGAAGTGGTGACTGTTAGTGCTGAAATAGAAATACAGGTCACGAGCCAAGCGCAAGATATTGCATTGGATATTGTTTATGAAGATGAACATATTTTAGTCATTAACAAATCTGCTGACTTAGTGGTTCATCCTGGTGCGGGCAATCCAAGTGGCACCGTGCTTAACGCATTGCTTAATCATGTTCCTGACATCGATAAAGTGCCTCGTGCCGGTATAGTGCACCGTTTAGATAAAGACACAACTGGCTTGATGGTAGTAGCGAAAACCTTACCAGCACAAACCCACCTAGTAGACCAGCTTCAAACGCGGGTGATGAGCCGAGAGTATGAAGCCGTTGCAATGGGTACTATGGTAGCGGGTGGTGTAGTGGATGAGCCTATTGGCCGCCATGCAACTAAGCGTACACATATGGCCGTGCGTGAAAATGGTAAACCTGCAGTAACTCACTTTCGTGTTATCGAGAAGTTTCGTGCTTATACGCATTTGCGTTTAAAGCTGGAAACAGGCAGGACCCACCAAATTCGTGTGCATATGGCCCACATTAAGCATCCGTTACTAGGCGACCCTACCTACAGTGGCAGACCTCGCTTACCGAAAGGTGCATCTGATGACTTTGTTAACACGTTACGGGGTTTCCAGCGTCAGGCTTTACACGCAGCGCAACTTTCTTTATATCATCCAGAAACGGAAGAGTGGATGACATGGCAAGCGCCACTGCCGCAAGATATGCAAGACTTATTAGCGGCGGTACGCTTAGACTCTAAAGAAAATCCTGAGGATATGATTTAGTCAGTGTAACTGGTATGTCTGAATCACGAATAATGGTTACTGCATCTCGGAACTCGGTATGATAACGCCCCAATGGAATAGCCCTAATAACGTGGTTGCTTACACCACTACCCGCGATGGTAGTGGCTGTGACCTCGATAACCCAGGTGCCAGTCGTGGGGAGTATGCCCAGTGCAATATTGGTGACCATGTGGGTGATGACAAAAAAGCCGTGGCATTAAATCGTGCCGGTTTGCCCTATGCCAATGCTATTACGTGGTTAAACCAAGTTCATGGTAACCATGTTGTTACGTTGCCTTCTAGCGAGACAGAAGGCGATGCAGCGTATACCACAAGTACTACGCATTTTTGTGCGGTAATGACAGCTGACTGCGTACCTATCCTTATTTGTGATAATGCGGGTAAGGAAGTAGCCGCCGTGCATGCCGGATGGAAAGGGCTTGAGTCTGAAATTATTAGACGCACAGTAAACCACTTTTCAAGCCAAGCTTCAGAGTTAATGGCTTGGATCGGGCCCGCTATTTGTCAGCAATGCTATGAAGTAGATGCGTCGTTAGCACAACGCTTCGCAGATTATCCGTCAGCATTATGCCAAGGTGATATACCCACTAAGTTTAAATTGGATTTACCCGCCATTGCGACCCAGCAGCTAGCATCGCTCAATGTGGGTACCGTCATTAATAGTCAGCTTTGCACCTACTGCAATGAAAAACAGTTTTACTCCCACCGCAGGGCCACGCATCAAGGCAAGACATCTACCGGTAGAATGGTAAGTGTAATAGGTTTGCGCTAAATCAAAGGTTTACGAAACTTTAATCGTTTCTCTTGAATCTCATTCAATAAGCTCCCATAACTAATGTATAGGGTATTTTGACATTATTAGGGTTTAGCTATGCGATTAGACAGATTCACCAATAAGTTCCAACTTGCCATTTCGGATGCTCAATCTTTAGCGCTTGGGCGCGACCATCAATACATCGAACCTGTACATTTAATGACGGCTTTGCTAAATCAGCAAGGTGGTTCGGTACGACCCGTACTTGACCAAGCAAATGTAAATGTGAATGCACTTCGCTCGGCGTTAAGTGAAGCGGTTGACCGCATTGCTAGTGTTGATGGCATTGGCGGTGATGTACAGCTAAGTAAACAAAGTGGCATATTGCTTAACCTGTGCGACAAAATCGCTCAGCAGCGTAAAGATGAATATATTACCTCTGAAATTTTCGTACTTGCCGCTATTCAAGACAACGGCCGGTTAGGCGAAATTCTAAAGCAGCTTAACATTACCAAAGATAACGTTGAAAATGCCATTGATTCTATGCGTGGCGGGCAAACCGTAAACGATCCTAATGCTGAAGACGTGCGTCAAGCACTGGAAAAATTTACCACCGATTTAACCGAGCGCGCAGAACAAGGCAAACTCGACCCCGTTATTGGTCGCGATGACGAAATTCGTCGTGCAGTGCAAGTTTTGCAACGCAGAACCAAGAATAACCCCGTGTTGATTGGTGAGCCTGGAGTCGGTAAAACTGCGATTGTTGAAGGTTTAGCACAGCGTATTATTAACGGTGAAGTACCAGAAGGGCTCAAGAATAAGCGTGTACTTTCTCTAGATATGGGCGCACTGGTGGCAGGCGCAAAATACCGTGGAGAATTTGAAGAGCGCCTTAAAGCGGTTCTCAATGAATTAGCTAAAGAAGAAGGCCGCGTTATTTTATTCGTCGACGAACTGCATACCATGGTTGGCGCCGGAAAAGGCGATGGTGCTATGGATGCGGGGAATATGTTAAAACCCGCGCTAGCCCGCGGTGAATTGCACTGTGTCGGCGCCACAACCCTTGATGAATACCGCCAATATATCGAAAAAGACGCCGCTCTTGAACGCCGATTCCAAAAGGTAGTGGTAGATGAACCTAGCGTAGAAGACACCATTGCTATCTTGCGGGGGTTGAAAGAACGGTATGAACTTCACCATTCAGTAGATATTACCGACCCTGCCATTGTAGCGGCGGCCAGCTTGTCTCATCGCTATATTAGCGACAGACAACTCCCCGATAAAGCGATTGATTTAATTGATGAAGCAGCATCGAGTATTCGCATTCAAATTGATTCAAAGCCTGAGGATATGGACAGGTTAGAGCGCCGTATTATTCAACTGAAGCTGGAAGAGCAAGCGCTTGCGAAAGAAACTGATGATGCCAGCCATAAACGTTTAGAAATGATTGAGCTTGAACGTGAGCAGGCTGAAACTAAATACAATGACTTTGAAAAAGTATGGCTTGATGAGAAAGAAGCCATGCAAGGTACCCAAACTATTAAGTCGGCACTTGAACAAGCGAAGCTCGATTTAGAGATTGCGCGCAGAGCATCAGATTTAAATCGTATGTCTGAGCTTCAGTACGGCAGAATTCCCGAGTTAGAAGCAAAACTTGAGCGGGCATCTGAGAATGAAACCCGAGAAACTAAGTTGGTGAAAAATAAGGTCACCGAAGTTGAAATTGCCGATGTATTGTCCCGATGGACAGGTATACCTGTCGCTAAAATGCTAGAAGGCGAGCGTGATAAATTACTTAAGATGGAAGATGTATTACACAAACGTGTAGTAGGGCAGGGGGAAGCGGTTGAGGCTGTGTCTAATGCCATCAGACGTTCTCGAGCTGGTCTTGCGGATCCTAACCGTCCTATCGGCTCATTCTTATTTTTAGGCCCAACAGGGGTTGGTAAAACTGAACTATGTAAAGCACTAGCCGGTTTCATGTTCGACACCGAAGACGCCATGGTGCGTATTGATATGTCGGAATTTATGGAGCGTCACTCGGTTGCTCGATTAGTTGGGGCTCCCCCTGGTTATGTTGGATACGAAGAAGGCGGCTATTTGACCGAAGCGGTACGCAGAAAACCTTACTCTGTTATTTTGCTCGACGAAGTAGAGAAAGCGCATCCTGATGTTTTTAATATCTTGCTACAAGTGTTAGACGATGGCCGTTTGACCGATGGACAAGGCCGCACCGTAGATTTTAAAAATACTGTGGTGATCATGACGTCTAACTTAGGTTCTGACATCATTCAAAATCAGCATGAAGAAAGTCAGTACGAAGAAATGAAAGCGTCAGTCATGTCGGTGGTAGGGCAACATTTCCGCCCTGAGTTCATCAACCGAGTTGATGACATTGTGGTATTCCATCCTCTTGGCAAAGACGAAATTAAATCTATTGCCAAAATTCAACTGGCAGCACTACGTGCCAGGTTAGTAGAAAAAGGTTATAAGCTTAATTTATCGGGTGCAGCTATGGATAAACTTGCTGATGCCGGGTTCGACCCAGTATATGGTGCTCGGCCACTCAAACGGGCAATTCAAGTTCATATAGAAAACCCGCTAGCACAAAAGTTACTTTCTGGTGATTTGGTGCCAGATTCTGTTATCAGAATAGGTGTGGATAACGAAAAGCTAGTGATTTCAAACCAGTGATTGATTAGCTATGCCGCAGTAGTGACTGTGTAGATAAAACAAAGCCACACATCTTGATAGATAGTGTGGCTTTTTTAAACGTGAGAAAAGGTTAATGAAGGTAGCTAGAGACTATCAAGCAGGCTTTGTGCTTCAGGACGTTTAAAGAAAGGTCGTTTCACATTTACCGCAAAGGTTAATTCTTCTTTTGCTTCTTCAATTCTGCCTAATTTAGCCAATGTGTAACCCAAGTGATAGCGAATGTTAGGATCATTGGCATCACGTGCAAAGGCGTCGCGTAATAGTTTGAGGCTGGTTTCATATTCGCCTCGCAATGCTTTTATATGACCAAAGGTATCAAGTATTTTGGCTGAATTAGGCTGTAGTTCGAAGGCTGTATTAGCGTGTGCATGGGCTGTTTCTAATGAGTCCTCAACGGCCATAATAGCCAAACGGTTGTAAGCCTCAGCTGGATTAAGTGTATTTGGGTTCTCGACTAACTCTTTGTATAGTGCGGTAGATTCTTCAAAATTTCGAATGAAAAACAAATATTGCGCTAGTAAGTTTTTCGCTAATAAATTAGCGTCATTTTCTGCTATTAATTCTCTAGATTTAGATAGAAAGGTATCTACAAACTCTTCGTTCAATGCGTAATTATAAATGGCTACGAAAGCTTGAGAAAAGCTTGGATTAACATCCAGAGCCTTGAGGTAAGCATCGACTGCTGCATTGTCTTTGTTCAAATTAGCTTCTAAACGGCCAATCAAATACCAATAAATTGGAGTTTGCTCTTTTGCTTTTGGCATGCCATTTAATAGTGATTTAGCTTTAGTATTGTTTTGTAAGTCGAGCAGTAAACTGGCGTACCGTAGAGAAATAGAGCTATTCTCTGGCGAAATACTGTATGCCCGCTCCATCGCGTTGAGCGACAGGTCATTGTTGCCTAGCGAGCGTATCAAATCGGAATACGTTACTAAATCTCTTGGGTTGTCGTTAATAAAGTTTCGAACAATATTGAGCGTTTTTTCTGCTTCAGTAAGCTGCTTTGAGTTTATGAGTAGCGATGCTTTTCGAAGTAAGTACTCTGCGTTATCGAAGTTATCCTTTAACAATAGATCTAAGTGATACAACGCATTTTTTGTATCACCTTGCTGTTGATACAAGGATGACAGTCTTTCTCTTGAACCCACATTCGATGGGTCTAAGGTAAGTACATCGAGATAAATCTGTTTCGCTGGTTCTACATAGCCCTGTTTAGTCATGTTGAACGCTTTCAACATTAGGGTTTCACTGTGCTGTGGCGATAGGATAAGTAACTCTTCTACCAGCACGTTTGATTCATCAACATTACCCAACCGACTTTCTGTAGCTGCTAAATTAAACTTTGCAGGAAAGAGGGTGGGGTTTTGCTCGAGTGCTTTTTCGATATTTTCTTTTGCCGCTTCTAGTTGCCCCTGCCTAATAAGAATACCGGCTTTTAAATTATAAACCTCGGCTTCATCAGGGAATAGCTTGTTTAGCAAGTTAGCCCCTTCAAGGGCTGGTTCAAAACGCTCTGCTTGCAAATTCATTAACGAATAAGTAAATAGGAAACCGGCATTTTGTGTGTATTTTGGTAGGTTCTCTTGAAGAATAGACAAGGCTTGCTCTTGTTTGCCTCTAGCCGCCATCAACTTAATTTTGAATAGTTGAAGTTTTCCTTCATCAGGATATTTTTCTTCCAAATTTCGAAGCAGTCGTTCAGCTTTAAATGACTTTTTTTGACGAATGAAAAGATCACCCAACATAAGTGCAGAGTCGGGGTTTTCCATTAAAGGTTCTTGATAGCGTTCTAGAAGTAGCAGTGCTTGTTTGTCTTGCTGGGTAGCCATATAAACTTGACTGAGCATTAGTACTGCTTGCAAATCTTCGGGCTCTTTTTGCAGATAAGCGGAAAAATCTTTAGCCGCAGTTTCCATGTTGTTATTGAAAAAATTAGTTAAACCACTGATATAAAGCAACATAGGTTGAGAGGTAATTAACTCTGGATCCAGTTGCGCCATAAAGTCATTTAGCTCTTTTAGCTTTTTATTATCAATGGCCTCTTTGTTATCTCTACTTTGCAACCAGCTGTTCAACAGGATAGCTAAAGGATCGTTTGGTGTATCTTCAATAATCTCATCAACAAACAATTTTGCCGTATCGTAGTCTTTCGCTTCTAAATAAAGATCAACTAAATTACGAAGCGCAATAGGGTCGTTTCGGTTAAACGTGAGCGCTTTTTGTAAATTGGCAGTAGCGGCATCTTTATCGCCTTGACGGTAAGCTAATTGTCCTTTTAATCTCCATGAAATAGCGTTTTCTGGCTCGATGGAAATCGCGTTCTGTATAAGTTGGTTGGCTTCAACTAACTCTTCGTTTTGCAAAGCAATAGAGGCTAGCCCGTTTATCGCTGGCACAAAATTAGGTGAAGAGGCCACAATCGTATTGTAATCTTTAAGCGCACATTCACTATCTTCTAATCGAACGCACGCGGTAGCTCTTATCAGTAACCACTCCCGCTCAGCGTCACCAGATAACTTGTCCACATCGGTGAAATCGACGATGCTTTGATACTTGTTCATGAACAGCCAAGTGTTGCCCAGCAACTCAGCCAATAAATTTATATCGGCGCCCATTTCTAGCGCCTCTACAAATTCCAATTCAGCTGCGTTTAAATAACCGTTAATAAGTAAAATTTCACCCATCAACATTTTTGCAGCAAGGTTTTCGGGATCTTTTTGTAAGCTGTTTTTTAGGTGTATATAGGCTTCATCGTAAGCTGTCTCGTTAAAAGCTGAGAGTGCTTTTTCATAATCTTCAGAAGTTGTTGCGAAACTATTGAAAGCAAAAATTGAGGTCGCGATAGCCGTGACAAGTGCTCGCTTGAAAAAACCTTTTTTATTATTAACCAAATCCATAATTACCTTAAAATATTACCCAGCTACAAGCTTAAAAATAGCATAAAAAAAGGTGGCCTAAGCCACCTTATAAAGATACGTGTTTTCCCTGCGTATTAAAACAATTAAACGCGACGCTTACGGCGGTAAGCTAAAAGGCCAAGTCCTATACTCATCAGCGCAAGTGCACCTGGCTCGCTAACCGGTGTTGGAGCCGGTGGAGGCGTTGTAGATTTTTGAATCGCTAGGTCAAGTGAAGAAAGCTTAAAGCCTACTCCGTGATAAGTGCTTGAACTATCATCAAAAACAGTATTATATGCACCGACTAACCAGTATTTTGCAGAATTCGTTAACGTCGTAAATTTAGATTCATACAAATTTGTTGAACTGTCTCTACTGCCTATACCAAAGTGACCGAGTGTACCCGCAACAATAGAACTTGAAACACTAGCCCATGTTGACTCTACGCTATCGCTAAACGAATTAATGTCACTTAACCCCGCAACAGTCACCTCTTTGGTTCCATTATTTCCATTTACCCAAGAAAATGATGATCCCTGAAGAGTCACGTCTTCACTAAAACTCAGTAAAAACATATCGAAATCATCTTTACCGTCATCATTGTAATTATCAGCCGAATGACTATCTCCACCCCACGAATAATCGCCATTCAAGATGCCATAACCGACGTTGCCGTAAGAGCTCCAGCCTTTGATGTCGCCTTGGTCTAATTTTGTATCTTTAGACGAAGAACTGCTTAAGTTCCCTGTGTCCGACCATGCTGTAATACCGACATAAACATCTGTTCCGTCAATGTTAATCAAAGAACCATGTGAGGCAGATGGAGTTAAAGTTTGAGTAATTCCATTTTCAAAAAGAGAATAGGTTGCTTCACTGAGACTATCATCAGCCAGAACGTTTCCGGTCAATAATACAGCTACGCTAAACGCAAAACTTGTTAAGCCTTTCATATGTTTCATTACCACTAATATTCACCATAATGATAATTAGTAAGCATTTAGTGTGCCATTTATTATATTGTTGATTTTGTTGTAATTTTATGATGTTGTTTTAATGGTAGTAAAAAAAACTGACAGGTAATACCTGTCAGTTTTAAACTAAAGTAGCACTTCTTACGTAAGCGCCATTCAAAGCTGTTTTCTACGCCAAGCAACAAGAAAAACACCTGCGAGCAATAAGCCTAACGTGGTTGGCTCACTCACTTCAGCTGAGGGGGCCGGTGGACTATCATTTGCTACAGAAAATCCAACTGATGAAAGCTTAAAGGCATCATTTCCAATATAACCTCCGATATTTTCAAAAACTGTATTATAAGCACCGATTAACCAATACTGGGAAGTGTCTGAAATATCGAAATCTGCCCTATGTTCTACATAGTCACAATTTTCTATATCATAAGAGGCAGTTGTCAGTGCATCTGCAACAATATCGCTCCAGGTTTGACTGCCTGAGGTTAAACCTGAAATGGAATCAAGTGCGGCCACAGATACTTGTGAGTCGCTGTTGCTGTATAGCCAGGAAAAGCTTGCGCCTGTTACTGAAACGGCCTGGTCGAATGACAACAAAACGAAATCGAAGTCTGTGACGTTACCGTTTACTTTATTTACATTGTCTATAGCGTGATCAGGGTTATAGTAAGTTTCCCAATCATCATTTGTTACACCGTACCCATAGTAGTCAGAGATTTTTTCTAACTTCGCATCTACAACAAGGTCATCGTTTTTACCGTAGGTGTCGGACCAAGCGGAGACAGAAATGTTTACCCCGTTAACCGAAATGGTGCTATTGAGAGGATCTGTTCCTGATTGTACGCCATCATCAACGAGGTCATAGATATTCTCGCCTAAAGCAGATTCGCATAAATCGTTGTTAGATGAGCTATTATTTGAGCTGCACCCTGAGTAGTCGGAATTATGCCATTTGTTAGAACCTGCTTCAGCAGCGGAAAGTGGCAATAGGGTTAAACCAATAAAGCCCGCGGTAAGTATTGATACATTAAGTAAACGCATTATAACTAGACCTTCTTTAAATATATAAAGGTGTAGTTCGTACGATATTTAGCTCTACTTTTTACAGGCAGAGTAGACATCGTGAACTTCAACATGATGCGTATATGATAACTAAACGGGGAGCGACGTTACGTATATGGTTAAATACCTACATATCAGTTGCGGTTAAAGACTGACTAAGAATGTTATCTATGCGCCAGCAATGAACTATGAAATAATTGAATTAGTTATTTATGTATATATGAGGACTTATGTCTGAACAAAAGCGAAAAGGGATTTATCTTCTTCCCAATCTACTAACCACTGCAGGTCTATTTTCAGGCTTTTTTGCAGTAGTGTCTTCGATGACAGGAAGATTTGAAGCAGCAGCTGTAGCTATATTTGTTGCTATGGTTTTTGATGGATTAGATGGCCGGGTTGCGCGTATGACGAATACGCAAAGCGATTTCGGTGCTGAATATGACTCAATGGCCGATATGGTTTCATTTGGTATGGCGCCAGCGTTAGTCGCATACAACTGGGGCTTAACTGAGCTCGGTAAATTCGGTTGGTTAGCAGCCTTTGTTTATGTGGCAGGTGCCGCTTTACGTTTAGCACGATTTAATACGCAGGTTGGTATTGCCGATAAACGCTTCTTCCAAGGCTTGGCTAGCCCAGCTGCAGCAGCAGTAGTTGCTGGCTTAGTCTGGGTAGGCGTTGAATATGATGCTGTAGGTACAGACTACGGAATTGTAGTGGCATTAGTTACTGGTTTCGCTGGCCTACTAATGGTGAGTAACTTCAAATACAATTCTTTCAAAGAATTGAATTGGCATGGGAAGGTTCCTTTCGTAGGGCTGCTTATTGTGCTACTTATATTTGTGGTGGTAGCAACAGAGCCTGCTTTAGTACTCTTTATTGTGTTTTCTCTTTACGCGCTTGCTGGCCCAATCAATACATTTAGAACCGTCGATAAAGTTACGTTGAACGACGTAGTAGGTGAGCAAGAAGAAGATGCAGACTTTGATGCTGATGCTAATAGTACGACCGATACTGTTGATAGTAGCGAAGGGCAGCAAGACGAAGAGTCGTCTAATAAAGTGTAAAAACACGCCTCTCAGTCATTAATAGTGATGAGTTAGTTGTATTAATATACCAAACGACTAAAAAGCGACCTTCTAGGTCGCTTTTTTTATGAATTATTAAAAAGAGGTTGACCTTGCCTCAGAAATCTCTAGAATGCGCATCCGCTTCGACAGGAAAGTAAAATAACTTACACTGGCCAAGCAAGTCACTACAGCTTGAAAGGCAGTGCTGGCGAGGTTTACAACGAAATGCTTTTGAAATTAATTTTCTGAAAGTGTTGACATGAAAACCGAAACGCGTAGAATGCGCGCCTCGCTTCAAGGAGTTGGTAACAACACTGGAAAAGCAGTTTTCATTAACTCTTTGGAGTTAACAACGGTTCGAAAAGAAATTTACGAAAAACGTTGACACTGAAAACGAAACGCGTAGAATGCGCATCCGCTTCGAAGAGAAGCGCTCATCGAAAAGGCAATGGCCGTTCGGGTGAGGTGAGGAAGTCTAAGCAACTATATGTAGTGTTAGTCCTCCTTGCGCAAAAACAGAATGCTTCGCATTATGATTTTTGCACGATAGTTCTTTAACAATTTATAACAAGACAATCTGTGTGGGCACTCATTAAGAGTGTCA
>NZ_CAXBMP010000030.1:0-50481 GCF_963976965.1 uncultured Alteromonas sp. | reverse complement strand
GGTTGAACTGGAATTTTTATAAAGCCAAACGCAGTTTAGGCTGACGCCTTCTAACGCTAAGCTTTGGGGCGCTAGCACGTGGGCTAAAATCCGAGCGAAGCGAGCCAGCCCACGTGTTAGCGTCCCAGCGACCGGAGGGAGTGCCAAGAGCGTTTTGTTAGGCGTACAAAGGAACGTACGCAGCTTTGCTGCCGCCACTAGCCAAATAGACCGCGTGTTTAAATTATTGAATTTAAGATAAAACAACCCTGTACGAAATGCCAGATGTTAACGACATTGCTGGATAAAAGAGCGAGTTTAGAATACTGATGATGTTAAATGTTGGCGTTACGGTGTTGATAAAAAGCGCGTTGCTAAAGCCGTTGAACCTACCGAAAAAGCAAGCTGTAAAGACAACCTAGCGAAACAACCTTGATGTTGGAATGTCACAGTTAAACCTACTTTTTTATGCTGTAGGTAAATGACGCCTAACTTTAAGCTAAGGGGCGCAGATACGTGGGGCATAATGGCGAAGCCGCCCCGCGTATAGGCGTCCCAGCGACCGAAGGGAGTGGCTTAAGCGCTTTGTTAGAAGCAGAGCCTATACCTTTGGCCTTATTAAAAACTAATAAAGCCAGCATACGATTGATTGTTAAAGCAAACAAGCAAAATGCCAGCGCAGTGATGTTGCTGATCTGACTGAAGCAAGCCGCCATTTGAACTAGCAAACGCAATGGCGCTTACCGAGTAAAATAAGAATTTGGCGATAAAGCGCCTATTGCGCGACCTTTGAATTTAAAGCGGCGAAGTTAAAAGCACCTAAAGCCAGAGCGATGTTGCGAACAACAGGTGAGGGCTGTTGAACTGATATTTGTATTAAGCCAAATGCAGTTTAGGCTGACGCCTTCTAACGCCCCAATAAGGGGCTGATAATAGTTTGCTAAAATGTGAAACGAAGTGGAACCGAGCAAACTGTTAGCAGTCCCGCTTGATTGGCTTGTTATGTTTACTTTGGAAAGCCTGAAACTTTAGCTACTAGCAGACCTTCTTTGTGCCATTCAGTCTGCTCCGAGCTAAAAATTTGAGCATCTAGTTTTATTGATGGTTCTTCATTTAAACTGCCAGCAGGAACAATTAAAGATTTACCACTTTGCGATATAAACGGTAATCCAGATGCACAATTCTCACAGAATGCTTTCGAAAAAGAACGTTTGGGATGATCATAGCGTTTGATTTTTTCAACACCTTTAACCCAATTTATATTATCAGGTGAAGTGAATAAATTAGAAGCGTGAGCACTACCAGTTAACTTTCTACATTGTTCACAGTGACAAAAGAAAAAATTACTGAAATTATCTTCTAGTGTAAACTCTACGTCTCCACAGCAACAACTACCTGAAATTATATTAGCCATAATAACCTCCGTGTTAGATAAATGATTGTAAACATAACGCCTAATTAACAGGCAAAAAATATGTTGGCTAAAATAAGCGACGAAGGAGCAAAAGCCAACTGTTTTTTGTCCTTGTTTAATTACTTGTTATATTTTTACTGCTTCACCAATGCTGATTTTACAATGGCAAAACCAATAAAACCTAGCAATGCACCCGTAATCTTATCAACGTAATAAGCTGCTTTAGTAAACTTGCTGCGCACTGTACGGGTTGAAAGCAAGAAAATAATAGATAAATCCCATAAGAATACAATAACGGTCATCCAAACCCCTAAGCCTAACTTAAAAGCAAAGCCTACTTCTGGGGTAAGCACCACAGTAAAAAGACTAAGGTAAAACAATAAATTCTTGGGATTTAATATCCCAGACATGAATCCAGTAACAAACTCCTTTAAAAAAGTCGATTTACTATAGTCGTTATTTTTAGATTCTATAATATCTAAATTATTATATGAACTTTTACGGGCGCGTAAGGCTTGTATCGCTAGATAAATAAGAAATAACCCACCGATAATTTTTAATGCAATCATTACAGGAACAGAAGCAGCTAAAATAGAACCTACGCCAATTAAACATAAACCGATATACACCGCGTTAGCTGATGCAATGCCTAATGCAACACCAATAGCGTTTTTACCTTCGTTTTTAATTGCACTTTTTACAACAAGCACAAAGTCAGGTCCAGGGCTTAACAAAGCAAGAAAATGTGCTATTGCAACAGTAACAAAGATACCTAGTAAATTTACATCCATATGAATCACCTTTTATTGATATTTGAAATATGCACAGAACTCTAATAAAAATATAACACCCCACTAAGGGGCAATAACACATGGGCTAAAATTAGGAACGAAGTGACGCAGCCCATGTGTTAGCGTCCCAGCGAGCAGCGCGAGCGCCTTTAGTGTTTTGTTATATGGCAAACTCTTCGTTTGGTTCTTCTAGTTGTTCCACTTCTTCGAGCCCGCAAATACCATTACCACCGTCAAGATAACGCAGACCAAGGTAAACTTGTTCTCCGATTTGTTCTGCCTGAATTACGACGGCAGGAGTTCGTTCTCCTGTTTTTTCATTAATCTGAATAACACATGTAGGTAATTTGGCATCCAGTACAAAGCTACCCTCTGGTATATAGAAAACAGCTAAGCCGTTTTTTACATCCATTTCAGAGGCAACTCGCCCTGATATGTGAGGTAAGGTATTCCAATTGTCAGGTTTGAATGAGTCCCACATGTTTAACTTTCCATATAACTTTTCAATAACGGGCGCAGGCACGTAGGGCATAATGGCGAAGCCGCCCTGCGTGTATGCGTCCCAGCGAACAAAGTGAGCGAGTTTATTGAGTTGTTATATGCGTGCCTATTACAACACATGGACGTCGTTGATAGTTGCTGCATAAAATCCATTACCTTGCGGGATAAACTCAAACTCCACTGTTAAATCCGTAATCTCACTATTAGACGGAAGATAAAAACCACAAATTAGGTTTCCAGATTCGGTTTCCAAATATTCAGAAGAACATTTGGAAAGGTCTTCATTTTGGAATGTTACTGGCGATGTATTGTTGTAATATTCCTGAACTGCAAATTTTAATTTGGCTTCTGTCCAAGTTTCTCCGCAGCTGTTTGGACAATCCAATAGTTTCTGGGCTTCGTTGAACTTTTGTAGAGAAAGCAGCCTTAACCAACTCTGACAGTAAGACTTCACATGCACTTCTTTGTTTTGTTCAGCGATAGATAGCATGAATTCCTCAAAAGCATATAACTTTTAAATAAGGGGCGCAGACGTGTGGGGCATAATGGCGAAGCCGCCCCGCATGTTTGCGTCCCAGCCCGCGCAGCGGGCGAACTTGATTTTTTTGTTATGTGTTTTCGCTTATTTCTAAAACCACAGTTAACCATAAATTACCCCAACGCTCACGTCTATCTGCCGAACTCAACAATTTAGGTGAAGTGGTTTGATATTCATTGAAAGAATGACGATTGGCAAATAGAGTAGCGGATACAGCACCTTTTTTAACTTTTTCTGCATCGTAAAAAACCGCCACGACTTGGTTGCATCTAGAACATTGAATAAAGGAGGCTTGTTCTGAACCTTGCTTTAAAAAATTGACTGAGGCACTTGAGTTAACGCTTAACTTTCCAAGCGGATCTGATATGTACGCAAGACTATGATGCTTACAAAAGTCGCAGTCACATTCTCTAGGTTGATAGCTTTCGATTGACCTAGGAAGTGATAGTTTTACGCGAACGGCTTCGCATGAGCATGAAGAGAAATAATCCATTTAACCCTCATAAATTAAACCTGCACATAACAATTTAGTGTACGGAAAAAATCCTTTATGCAAGGCGGAAAGTTTCCATATATCACCCAAATAATATTTTAACTTTCGCACGTAAGTTAACTTATATCAATATCCTACACTTTGTATCTGAAAACACTGTACTTAAGTACGGAATGTTTCCTTTTTATTTTACGGCGTACTAAAAAATCGTAATGCTGTATGTAATTACAGTTTAAATGTGAAAAATAAAAATGAAATCAATGTTTATGCAAATGGTGGTTCAACACATGCGAAATCACCGTTACGCTAAGCGCTCTATACAGCTTTATAGTGGGTGGATTGTTAGTTATATTCGGTTTCACAATACTAGGCATCCTGCCGAGATGGGAGACAAAGAAGTAGAATTGTTTCTATCTCACTTAGTGAATAAAAAGAATGTAGCACCGGCTACTCAAGCCAGCGCACTCAATGCGTTGGCATTTCTTTATCGAGACATACTAGAAAAGCCTCTTTCCTTGAGCCTTGATTTTGTTACAAGTCGCAGGCAAGCCAAGTTACCTGTTGTGCTTACGCAAGACGAAGTGGTTGCGCTTTTTGCTCAACTTCCTGCTCATTTAAAGTTACCTATTTCGTTACTTTATGGAAGCGGGTTACGTTTAATGGAGGCTGTGAGGTTGCGTGTAAAAGACATTGATTTCGACTACAACGCTATTCGAATATGGGATGGTAAAGGCGGCAAACATCGTGTTGTTACTTTAGCATCAGAGCTAAAACCTGGGCTTAATCGGCAAATAAGTGTAGTTGAAAGTTACCTTATTGCAGATTTAGATAACCCTAGTTACCAAGGGGTATATTTGCCTCATCGTTTGCGTGTTAAATACCAAAATGCGCCTAAAGAACTTGGATGGCATTATCTTTTTCCTTCTGCGCGTTTATCGGTTGATCCCGAGAATGGAAAAACGCGTCGACATCATATTGATGAATCAAGCATACAAAAGGCGATAAGAATAACCGCAAGTGCGTGTGGGCTTAAAAAGAAGGTTACGCCGCATACCTTACGACATTCATTTGCTACTCACCTTTTACAGTCGGGTGCCGACATTCGTACTGTGCAAACGCAACTTGGTCATTCTGATGTGAAAACTACGCAAATTTACACTCATGTATTACAACAGGGGGCGCAAGGGGTAGTTAGCCCGCTTTCCCGTGTTTTAAAATAGTCGTGTTTGCTCAAGCTGTATTGTGCTTTACGAACCTCATGCAACAAAAAAGGGCCCGAAGGCCCTTTCAATAAAACGTAAATAATTAATTACACACGTTCAAATACAGTGGCTATACCTTGGCCTAAACCAATACACATGGTGGCTAAGCCTAGCTCTACATCTTGCGATTCCATCAGGTTAATCAAGGTACCTGATATACGTGAACCAGAACAACCTAGAGGGTGGCCTAGTGAAATAGCGCCGCCGTTAAGGTTAATCTTGTCATCAAGATTGTCCATCCAACCTAGTTGCTTAATGCACGATAGTGCTTGGGCAGCAAAGGCTTCGTTGAACTCAGCCAGTTGAATATCGTCCATGCTAAGGCCAGCACGTTTTAGGGCTTTTTGTGTTGCCGGTACTGGGCCGTAACCCATAATAGCTGCATCACAACCTGCCACTGCCATTGAACGAATTTTAGCGCGAGGTGTTAAACCTAGTGCTTTTGCTTTGTCGGCAGACATAAGCAACATGGCAGACGCACCGTCAGACAACGCTGATGATGTACCTGCTGTAACGGTGCCGTTTACTGGGTCGAACACAGGGCGAAGTTGCGCCATGCTTTCAGCTGTGCTTTCTGGGCGAATAACTTCATCATGGTCAATCAGTTTAAGCGTACCGTTGGCATCATGGCCTTCGATAGGCACAATCTCGTTAGCCCAGCGGCCTTCAAGGTGTGCTTTATGCGCTAGCTGATGCGAACGTGCGCCAAACGCATCTTGCATTTCACGAGTGATACCATTTTGACGACCAAGTAGCTCGGCGGTCATACCCATCATGCCAGAGGCTTTTGCGGTGTACTTAGCAAGGCCTGGGTGAAAGTCGATGTTGTAGTTCATAGGTACATGGTCCATGTGCTCAACACCACCAATCATGTATATATCGCCACGACCGCTCATAATGCCGCTAGTCGCATCATGCAATGCTTGCATCGATGAACCGCATAAACGGTTAACGGTGACTGCACCTGTAGTACGTGGAATTTGGGTTAGCAATTGCGCATTACGCGCAATGTTGAAACCTTGTTCTTTGGTTTGCTGTACACAGCCCCATATAATGTCTTCAATTTCTGCTGGATCAACACCTGGGTTGCGCTCAAGTAATGCGGTCATTAGCGCGGCAGACATAGTCTCTGCACGAACATTTCTAAATACACCGGCTTTCGAGCGTCCCATAGGGGTACGAACACAATCGATAACTACGACTTCTTTCATTATTAGTCTCCTTGGGAATTAAGCGAAGTAAGATTTACCTTCAGCGGCCATCTTGCGAACGCCATCTGAAATTTGGTAAATCGGGCCAAGACTGGCGTATTTGTCGGCTAGTTCGACAAAGTTCGCTAATCCCATTGTTTCAATCCAGCGGAATACACCACCGCGGAATGGAGGGAAGCCTAAACCGTAAAGTAAGGCCATATCTGCTTCAGCTGCAGTACCTACAATGCCTTCTTCTAGGCAACGAATTGCTTCGTTAGCCATAGGGATCATCAAGCGTGCAATAATGTCTTGCGCGTCGAAGTCTTTGGTATCGGCTGTAATAGGAGCAAGCAAGCTGTATGCTTCTTCAGCAGCCACTTTCGTAGGCTTACCGCGCTTGTCTTTACCGTAGTTATAAAAGCCTTTGCCATTTTTCTGGCCTAAGCGTTTTTCTTTATAAAGCACGGTTACTGGGTCGTCGCCAATACGTGCCATACGCTCTGGAATACCTGCTGCCATAACGTCTGCAGCGTGGTCGCCAGTATCAATACCAACAACATCCATTAGGTAAGCGGGGCCCATTGGCCAGCCGAACTGTTTTTCCATTACTTTATCAACAGCAACAAAATCAGCGCCATCTATTAGCAACTTACTGAAGCCTGCGAAGTAAGGGAACAATACGCGGTTTACCAAGAACCCTGGGCAATCGTTAACCACAATTGGGGTTTTACCCATGCGAAGTGTGGTGGCCACTACGGCATTAATAGTATCTTCCGAGGTATTTTCACCACGAATAATTTCAACCAATGGCATGCGGTGTACTGGGTTAAAGAAGTGCATACCACAGAAGCGTTCTGGCTTGTCTAAGCTTTTCGCTAATTGGTTAATTGAAATAGTAGAGGTGTTAGAACAGATGATAGCGTCATCGGCCACTACGTCTTCTACTTCTTTAAGCACTATGCCTTTTACTTTCGGGTTTTCAACAACGGCTTCAATCACAAGATCTGCATCTTTAAGCGTGTTGTAGTCAAGGGTAGGCGTAATAGCGTTAAGGGTTTTTGCCATGGTTTTGGCATCAACTTTACCGCGCTGCATACCTTTACCAAGAATATTGGCAGCTTCGTTTAAGCCTAGGTCTAGTGCTTCAGTGTTAATGTCTTTCATGATCACTGGCATGCCTTTAACAGCACTTTGATACGCAATACCGCCACCCATAATGCCCGCACCCAGTACGGCATTAAGTTTTACCTCTTTTGTGGCAGCTTTAGCTTGTTTCTTACCTTTACTTCTTACTAGCTGGTCGGCTAGGAAAATACCAATTTGCGCTTGCGCTGCATCGGTTTTAGTTAGGGCAACAAAGCCAGCGTTTTCAAGCTTAAGTGCGCCATCGCGGTCAAGGCCTGCGGCTTTTTGAACGGTTTCTACCATTTTGTGCGGAGCAGGGTAGTGCTTGCCTGCTTGGGCAAATACCATGGCTTGTGCGGTAGAAAAACTCATCATAGCTTCGTTTTTATTTAGCTGTAATGGGGCTTTCTTCTGAGCACGACGTGCTTCCCATTTGAACTTGCCATCTGCGGCATCTTTTAGCATAGAAAGTGCGCTGTCGCGTAATGACTCTGGTGCAACTACGGCGTCAACGGCGCCTTCAGCAAGGGCTTTTGCGCCTTTTCTGTCTTTACCTGTGGTCATCCACTCTAGTGCATTGTCGGCACCAATTAAGCGAGGTAAACGTACGGTGCCACCAAAGCCAGGCATTATGCCTAATTTAACTTCTGGTAGGCCAATAGAGGCAGTTGTATCTGCAACGCGAAGGTCACAGGCTAGTGTCATTTCACAGCCACCACCCAATGCAAAACCGTTAATGGCAGCAACGGTAGGGAAAGGCAAATCTTCGAAGCGGTCAAACACCTGAGACGTGTTTGCTACCCAGTTTAGTACTTCGGCTTCATCCATCGCGAATAAGCCGGTAAATTCGGTGATATCAGCACCTACAATAAATGCAGATTTTGCGCTGCGTACTACTAAGCCTTTAACACCGCTTTCTTTAAGCAATGCTTGGGTTGCTTCATCAAGTTCTGTCACCGTTTGGCGGTCGAACTTGTTTACTGAACCTTCGGCATCAAATACCAGTTCAGCAAAGCCATCATCTAACAGACTGACGGATAAACTCTTGCCTGTGTATATCATTATCATCTCCTTCGGCGTTGGCCGGGATAGTAGTGTAGCAATCTAACCATTCGCTATAAGCGTATAAACCAAACATACATTCTGGTCGTACCACAACACTAATGCGTTAGGGTGGCTAGCTTTTTAACTAAACTTAAACAAAATATCAATGAAAAATTCAAACGAGCGTTTCAATTGTTAAAAATGGAGGTCATTCATCGAAAATCAAGCTTCATTTCAATAATAGTGCTTGTATAATGGATGCTATTGACGCAAAGCGCCAATCCAGCAAAACAATAATCTACAATCATGATGTAAATGGTTGTAAGTCATAATCATCAACGCTGGCACTTTTTACTTCTGTGGCACGGATCCACGCCGATAATTTTTCGGCTTTCACGCAAGCATCGTTTTATCATTACACCAACTCTGGTGTATTTGAATGCAACAAGGGGTAGGAGTTCACATTGTGTCGTATAAAGTAGGAATAAATTTTTTTCCAACTGCACTCGCATTTTTCAAGCAGTTGCCTTTGCATAAGCCATTGGGGTTATTTACGATAGTGGCTATTTCAAGCTGCCTTCAGCTAAGCCATGCGCAAGTTTCGCCGCTATTCCCTGATGACATCTACGCCGATGAGCGGGCACGTTTCTTAATTTTAGAAAAAAGCTTACGAACCCTACCGAAAAGACGTTTAGAAGATTTAGACGCAGAAATTTACGGGTTGGCGAATTATCCACTCTATCCGTATCTACTTCGTTTGCGATTAGAACGCACCATGTCGCTTAAAACTCAGCGTGAAGTAGAACAGTTTCTAGAAGATTACGCGGGGCAACCTGTTAGTTATGGTTTGCGCTATAGATGGCTGAACTACCTATCTTCTCAAGGCCACGAAAACGCGTTTTTAAGTAGTTATCGTGATGGCATGGGCGCTAAACTTACCTGCCAAGCCTTGGGTTACAAATTAAAACGTACCGACGATCCCAAACCTGTGCTAACGGATGTAGACCCTCTTTGGTACAGCGGCCAGTCGCAGCCCGATGAATGCGACCCTCTATTTGCAAAGTGGCGAAGCAATGGCCTCATGACGCCAGATAAAGTGGTTAAGCGTATTGCCATTGCAGCGAAAGAAGATAATCGCCGCATTATTCCTTATTTAAAACGCCAATTGCCCACTAGTCATCAGTATTTAGCCGATGCGTGGTCATCGGTATCACGTGATGTAAGTTTAGTTAACCGAACCCGCCTGTTTCCTTTGAAACACAAAAACAGCGAAGCTGAAATATTAACCTGGGGTATAGAAAAACTGGCGTGGAGAAACCCTAAAGCGGCAATAAAGGCTTACAATACCTACGCCCCGAAAAACATTTTCTCAGAGCCTGAATTACATATTATTCAACGGGCTATTGCCTTAAGCGCGACTTTAGATTTCTTACCTGAAGCCCATGAATGGCTAGATAAGGCCGATATCGCAGGTGCTAGCGATGATGTGAAATTTTGGCATGTGTCGTTTTTGCTTCGCGGCAAACAATGGCAGCGGGTCGTCGATGTGATTGATGCCGCCAGTCCTGAACTCCAGCAAGAGGAAAACTTCCGCTATTGGAAAGCCCGCGCGCTCGAAGAACTAGGGAATGTGATGCAGGCTACGGTGATGTATCAGCAACTGTCCACCGAACGCAATTATTATGGTTTTATGGCGAGTGCCCGTATTAATAGTCAGCCTAATTTGGCATATACGCCAGCGCCTCGGGTGCAAAGTGCGGTGCACGCTATTGCGAATACCCCCGCTACCCAACGGGCAACGGAATTTTACCGTTTAGAGCGTTCTACGAGTGCGCGTCGAGAGTGGCGCTATTTGCTATCGAATTTACCCGATTCACAAGTGACTGATGCAGGAGTGCTGGCTTACGAGTGGGGTATATACGACCAAGCCATCATCAGTTTCGCTAAAAGTGGTTATTGGGACGATGTTGAGCGTCGTTTCCCCTTGGCGTTCGAGTCACAATTTAGTGAAAAGAGTGAAACCTACGACGTATCAAAAGCGTTTGCGATGGCAATCGCCCGTCGTGAAAGCTCTTTCATGGTAGACGCAGTATCGCCGGTGGGCGCGGCAGGGTTAATGCAACTTATGCCAGGTACCGCGCAATACTTAGCCAAAAAGAAAGTCAGTCGACATACCTTGTTTCAAGTTGAGAATAATCTCGACTACGGTGTGCAGTATTTACGTTATCTAGGCGATAAACTTGATAATAATCCTGTATTGGTGTCGGCGTCGTATAACGCTGGCTGGCGTAAAGTGTTGGAATGGTTACCCGCAGGCGAAGCGTTGCCAGTGGACATTTGGATTGAGAATATTCCTTACAAAGAAACCCGTAGTTACGTAAAAGCGGTATTGGCTTATCAGTATATTTACGAGCATCAGCTGGGTGAAAATAAAAACGTGTTTCCGCAGCTTACCCAAGATGTTATTCCTTCATCAAGTGCAGTTAGCACCCACCCTGTAACGGGAACCTTGCAATTAGCGCCTCACTAGCGCAGATGTTTAACTAATGATACAAGCCGCTCGGTGAAAGCTAAGCGGCTATCGTGGTACACTATTCTCCTTTAAGAGAGCGTACTCAAGTCGCCTTAGAAGAGAAGCACACTTAACGACAATGGCTAATATTATTCACTTCTCGCACTTAGTGAAGCTAGCGTAGAACCAGCGTATTTGAAACGGCTGGTAACGCGTTGCTCATTGAAGAAGGCCAGTTAGCCATGCAAATCAAAAAACTTAAATGAGGTGTTATGTCAAAACATCAGGCAAGCTATCAGCAACATATCGATGAACTTCAATCTCGCACTCGTGAAGCACTTCAGCGTGAAGGGCTAGAAGGGTTAGTCATCCATTCAGGGCAAGGCAAGCGCTTGTTCTTAGACGATAACCATTATCCATTTAAGGTAAACCCACAATTTAAAGCATGGGTGCCGGTTATCGATAACCCCAATTGCTGGTTAGTGGTTAATGGTGAAGATAAGCCTACCCTTATTTTTTATCGCCCAGAAGACTTCTGGCACAAAGTACCGCCAGAGCCACAAGATTTTTGGACCGACAGCTTCAATATTATTTTGCTTCAACAAGCCGATGCTGTCGAGAAACACCTGCCTTACGATAAGCGTGGTTTTGCTTATGTTGGGGAATACATTGAAGTAGCTAAAGCATTAGGGTTTGAAAACGTAAACCCAGATAGAGTGCTGCATTATTTGCATTACCAACGGGCGTATAAAACCGATTACGAACTAGAGTGTATGCGTGAAGCAAACAAGCTGGCGGTAGCAGGGCACAAAGCGGCAGAGCAAGCCTTTATTGAAGGCAAAAGTGAATTTGATATTAATTTAGCGTACAGCGCAGCGTGCCGCCAAGGCGATAACGACGTGCCTTACACAAGTATTATTGCGCTAAACGAACACGCGGCAATTCTGCATTACATGCAGTGCGATACCATTGCCCCAAAGCAGTCTCGTTCTTTCTTAATTGATGCAGGAGCAAATTATCACGGTTATGCTGCTGATATCACCCGAACCTACAGTCAAAACTCGACGCTATTTTCAGACCTTATTCAAGCCGTGGATAAAGTTACGCTAACCTTGGTAGATTCGCTTAAGCCAAGTGTCGCCTATACCGATATTCATTTGCTTGCCCATGCAGGTATAGCTCAAATCCTACAAGACACAGGCATTGTGAATCTTCCGGCGGCAGATATTGTTGAACAAGGTATTACGCGAACGTTCTTCCCTCACGGCATTGGCCACTTTTTAGGGCTGCAAGTACACGATGTAGGTGGTTTGGTAAATGACGACAGAGGTACACCTAAGCCTGCCCCTGAAGATCATCCTTTCTTACGTTGTACGCGCATGATTGAAGCGCGCCAGGTGTTTACCATCGAGCCTGGTTTGTATTTTATTGACAGCTTGCTCAGAGACTTAAAAGCCACCCCAGCGTCGAAATACATCAATTGGGATACGGTAGATACGTATCGTCCATTCGGTGGTATTCGCATTGAGGACAATATCATTGTGCACCGCGATAAGAACGAAAACATGACCCGAGATCTTAATTTAAAATGATCTCATCGCCACGCATCACTCTATGATTAATAGCGTTAGGCTTAAAAATTATAGATGCGCTCAGCGAGAACAATGAAAAAAGGCAGCAACGTTGAGCTGTCTTTTTTTTATGGTTATTAAGCACTTTACCAATAGTGTTAGGCTAAGTAATGGAACGACTCAAGGCATAGGGAGCAAACATGCAGCAACCCGATATTCTAAATCTCATTATAGTGGCAACCTTAGCTGGCCTCGCTATGCCTGCTGGTGCGCTCTTATCTAAGGTAAAAGGCTTCCGTCCTAAGTGGTTAGAACAAGAATTGCGTCACGGTATTTTAGCCTTGGGGGCGGGTGCGTTAATTTCAGCGGTAGCATTAGTGTTGGTGCCTGAAGGTATCAAAGACGTATCGGTTTTAATGGCGTGTAGGTGTTTTGTCGGCGGGGCACTTGCCTTTATGGCGTTGGATATTTATCTGGCAAAAAAGAAAACCGCAGGAAGCCAACTTGCCGCCATGTTAAGTGATTTTGTGCCAGAATCCGTAGCGCTAGGCACCACTGCCGCATTAGGTGGAGGTACTATGTTGTTAGGCGTGTTAATAGCAGTACAAAATCTACCAGAAGGGTTTAATGCTTATCGTGAAATGACCCCAGCAAACAAAAACCGTAGTACTAAGCTTATTTGGATTTTTGTATTGATGAGCTTACTTGGCCCAATAATGAGCGCAGTAGGGTTTTATTATTTGGCAGATTTCCCCGTCATCATGAGTGGCATTATGCTATTTGCAGCAGGGGGAATTTTGTATTCAGTATTTCAAGACATAGCCCCTGGTATTCGCATGGAAAACCATTGGTTACCCCCCTTAGGCGCAATACTTGGCTTTTTAGTGGGGCTGGTGGGCGCTATGCTTGAAGCGGGTTAACGCACTAACTAGTGCGTTCTACCGAGATATGAGCAAGAGCAATCAATGCCTCTTTGTAAGGTGAATCTGGAATAATAGATAAACTATCAATAGCCATTTTTACTTCGTTGTTGGCGCACGTGCGGGTGTAATCGAGTGCCCCAGTGCTTTCCATGATTTGTTGAATGCGGGTAAGGTGAGGTAAACCGTTGCTTTGCTCTATGGCATCGCGAATAAGGGCTTTATCTTCTTCACTGTCGGTATTCCACATTGCATATAGCAAAGGTAGCGTAGGCTTTCCTTCCGCTAGATCATCACCTGCGTTTTTGCCCATTTCATCACTGTCGGCCATGTAATCTAGAATATCGTCGGCTAACTGAAAGGCGGTGCCTAAGTGCTTGCCGTATTCTTGCATGGCATGCTCTACGTTTTCTGGTTGGTCGGTTAATACCGCTGCCAGTTGCGTAGCCGCTTCAAACAAGCGGGCGGTTTTACCGTAAATTACGTCGAAATACCGTGCTTCTGTGGTAGAGGCATCGTTGCAGTTCATTAACTGCAATACTTCACCCTCGGCAATTTGATTGGTTGCTTCAGATAAAATGTCCATAACACGCATGCGTTTTAAACTTACCATCATCTGAAATGAGCGGGTATATAGAAAGTCACCTACTAACACTGATGCTTGGTTACCAAATACGGCGTTAGCGGTTTCACGTCCGCGTCGCATGGTCGATTCATCTACCACATCGTCGTGCAACAAGGTGGCGGTATGTATAAATTCAACAATAGCGGCGAGGGTATGGTGGTCAGCATTTTCAATGCCCATTGCACGTGCACTTAACACGGTAAGTAATGGGCGAAGGCGCTTACCGCCACTATTAACAATGTAGAATCCCAATTGATTAATAAGTGCAACGTCAGAGTCGACTTGCTGTTGAATCAAGTGGTTAACCGCTTGCATATCATCGTTTGATAGCGCGCGTATTTGATTTATATCCATTGGCATGGGCGTAAAAACTTATTCATTTCTTAGGCAATTATAGGGGCTGATTGTACCTGAATGCGCTGTACTATCCACCCAATTAAACACATTAGCCACCCAATTAAACACATTGGCCACCGAATTAAACGCATTGGCCACCGAATTAAACGCATTGGCTACCGAATTAAACGTATTACCCAGCCAATTCAACCGAATCGCAGTCGACATGTCTTGAAAAGGTCACGGTGAACATATCTTCGGGAATTGCACAGCCAATTATCAATCAGTCGTTAATATATACTTAATATACTTACGTTAAGTCTCATTATAGGTGCTATCACTCAATTTTGATGTGAAATGTGTATTTTCAGAAATATTCTTTTTGCTAGCTGCGAAGTTCAGATCAAAATGCTACAATCTCGGATCTGTTATTCGATCGTTTTGATCACGGTGATTTAAAGGCGCGGTTTATGCGCGTTTTTATGATCAGATCGGCGCGGTTGGATCGTATTCGATTTTCCATCTACAGATAACGCATTCCATGCTTTTATTAGTTATAAATGCTTATCGAATTTGGCGGTTATCATCTCGAATTTTACCGTTTGTCCATTTACTTAGCGCTGTTTTCTAAGTGTGACAACGTGCATTTTTGGGTGAATTCACGCAAAAATTCACCCATGTTGGAAAAATAATCTACTTTTATCAGAATCGGGGTTGTGATTTGCGGATGTTTCACGTACAATTCGCGCCCTGTTTTTTGAATTGATTGCGTCAGTGACGCAGAGCGGAGTTAACTATGTACGCGGTTTTCCAAAGTGGCGGTAAACAACACCGTGTGGCCGAAGGCCAAACCGTTCGTCTAGAAAAAATCGAAGTTGCCCCAGGTGACACGATTGAATTCGACAAAGTTTTAATGGTAAGCAACGGTGACGACGTAAAAATCGGCACACCAAACGTTGCTGGTGGTAAGGTGACTGCTGAGGTGGTTACACACGGTCGTGGCGATAAAATTAAAATCGTTAAGTTCCGTCGTCGTAAGCATTCACGTAAGCAGATGGGTCACCGTCAGTGGTTCACGGAAGTGAAAATTACTGGCATTAACGCTTAATAGGAGCACGAACACATGGCACATAAAAAAGCTGGTGGTAGTACCAAAAACGGTCGTGATTCAGAGAGTAAACGCCTAGGTGTTAAACGCTTTGGTGGAGAATCTGTTCTTGCTGGTAACATCATTGTTCGTCAACGTGGTACTCGTTTCCACGCTGGTGACAACATGGGTATCGGTAAAGACCACACGTTGTTTGCATTAAAAAGCGGTAAAGTTCAGTTTGATGTTAAAGGACCGAACAACCGTAAATTTGTAAGCATCGTAGCAGAGTAAGCGCCTTAGCTACTCGCCGAACAGGCTTAGAAAAACCCCGCGCTTGCGGGGTTTTTTGTTTTATGGAAACCCGAGCTTTAGTATCTGGGCAGTACATAACAATTTGGTGTAAACTTAGTAGTTAAATACTGAGTATAAATAACCCCTACGGCAACAATGCCCGGAGTGATAAATGAAATTTGTAGATGAAGCTGAAATTCGTGTTGAAGCCGGTGACGGCGGCAACGGCGTAATTGGCTTTAGAAGGGAAAAATATGTTCCCAAAGGTGGCCCTGATGGTGGCGACGGGGGCGACGGCGGTAGTGTTTTTCTTCTTGCCGATGAAAACCTGAATACATTGATCGACTATCGTTTCGAGCGTTTCCACCGTGCAGAGCGTGGCCAAAATGGTCAAGGCGCTAACTGTATTGGCCGTGGCGGTAAAGATTTAACGGTAAGTGTTCCAGTAGGAACCCGAGCTACCGACAGCGATACCGGTGAAGTACTTGGCGACCTTACTCGTCATGGGCAACAGCTTAAAGTGGCACAAGGTGGGTTTCACGGTTTAGGTAATGCGCGTTTTAAGAGCAGTACTAACCGTGCACCACGTCATAAAACCAACGGTACGCCAGGCGAAATTCGTAATTTAAAACTCGAATTAATGCTATTGGCCGATGTGGGTTTACTAGGTATGCCGAATGCAGGTAAATCTACGTTTATCCGCTCTGTATCTGCAGCTAAGCCTAAAGTGGCCGATTACCCGTTTACTACGCTAGTACCAAACCTAGGTGTAGTTCGTCAAGACGCACAGCGCAGCTTCGTAGTAGCCGACATTCCTGGGCTTATTGAAGGTGCAGCTGACGGCGCAGGTTTAGGTATTCGTTTCCTTAAGCATTTAGAGCGCTGCCGTATACTGCTTCATGTTGTAGACATTATGCCTGTGGATGAAAGCGATCCAGCTGAAAATGCCAAGGCTATTGTTGAAGAGCTCGAAAAGTACAACCCTAAATTAGCAAGTAAACCTCGCTGGTTAGTGTTTAACAAAGTCGATTTGATGCTTGAAGAAGAAGCCAATGAGCGCTGCAAAGAAATTGCCGCACAAATTGGTTGGGAAGGCCCAATATACCAAATATCTGCTTTCCAGAAGATTGGCTTAGAGCCGCTTTGCCGAGAAATCATGGACTTCATCGATACGCTTCCAACCGAAGTTATTGCAGAAGAAGAAACGAAAGATGTTGAGTTCAAGTGGGATACTTACCATCGTAATACGTTAGAAGCACAAGAAGCTGACTTAGGCGACGACTTCGAAGACAATTTAAGTGATGACTTAGACGATGATGAAGATTGGGACGAAGATGACTACGATGTAGAAGTTGAGTACCGTCGTTAACTAAAAAAGCATTCACGCTTATTTCAGTGCTAAACGAACAACATTAAAACCGCTAGTTTGCGAAAACTAGCGGTTTTTTTATTAATAGCATTTGATTTCTTTTTAAAACACACAGTTTACATGCTAAGCCGGTAAGCATTTTTATCAGCTTACTGATGCACAGATTTAAGCAAAAAAGCTGACAACATTGCTGATTCTGTGGCTTGTAATACAGAATTAGCTCTATCTAAAATGGCGTTTCGGTACTCGGGAAGTTTGAGGTTGTAATAGGTTTCTTCAAGTAGCCCAGCTAGGCTCGTCACTTTGCTTTTCATCGCTTCATTTTCGCCGCCATCTACTTCTAAGAGAATAACCGCAATATCAAAAGCGCAACCTAAGTAAGGAATAGCTTCGGTGTATTGTCCGCAGTGCAGTAAAAGTGTGCCTTGCATCTCGTCTCTGGCCATAAAGTGAAGCGCTTGCTTCGGGTTGCTGTAAATCCAATCTTCGTGTTTTGCACACAAGTAAGTTATTTGCATTTGCTTGCCCTCCTAATTACACCCTAGACGATATAAAAGATTATCGCAAATGATAATTGTTTTTATTTGCATGTGGTTCGTAATTAAGATTGACTCGTCTCGCTTTTTTCACCCTAGCAACGCGCAGTAGACAATAAGGCCCAGCAGACCATATGGGGAGAAAGGAGAAAGGAGAAAGGAGAAAGAGGAAGACTATTTGATCTGTATCTAAGTAAGTCAAAAATGAGAAAATAAACAGGACAGAAAAGTGGCTAGGTTTGTTTAAATTCATAGTAACTGGGGCAGGTAAGTCGAAGGGTGTTATCGCCTCGGTTTTAATCAGTTATCATAGGTGCAATTGAAACACTTTTGGTCAGTATTACTATGAAAATTGCGATGATTGCCGCGATGGCTAATAACCGTGTTATCGGAGCTGATAACGACATGCCTTGGCATTTGCCAGCAGATTTGAAACATTTCAAACAAGTAACCATGGGTAAGCCTGTCATTATGGGGCGTAAAACCTATGAGTCTATCGGACGCGCTTTGCCGGGAAGACCGAATATTGTTATCACTACAAACAGCGCTTACAGTTTGCCAGACGCGTCGGTTGTATCATCACCTGAAGCGGCTATCGAATATGCTTCAGCATTAGAGAGTCACCCAGATGAGGTTATGATTATTGGTGGTGGCACCATTTATCAGGCGTTTTTAGATAAGGCTGATACTTTGCACCTAACATTTATTAATTTGGCAGTAGAAGGCGATACACAGTTTCCTGATTATGATGCCCATGGCCATTGGAAAGAGAAAAGCCGTGAGGAGCACACCGCTGATGAGAAGAACCCACATAACTACACTTTTGTGAGTTTAACCAGGGTTTAAGACTACAAACAAAAATGCCGAGGGCAAAATGCGCCTCGGCATGGTGTTAGTACAATGTGCTATTAATTCATTTGGTTAAATAAATTTTCTAGCGATAGGCCTTGGTGGCCTAGAATGTCTCGCAATCGACGTAATGCCTCTACTTGAATTTGACGAACTCGTTCACGAGTAAGACCAATTTCAGCACCCACATCTTCAAGCGTTGAGGGCTCATAACCCATTAATCCAAAGCGTCTTGCCAACACTTCACGTTGCTTAGGGTTGAGTTCTTCCAGCCAGCCAACAATATTTGATTTGATGTCTGAGTCTTGTAAGTTCTCTTCTGGACCGAATTCTTTTTCATCGGCTAGAATATCTAACAACGCTTTATCGTTTTCGCCACCAATTGGGGTATCTACCGACGTAATACGTTCATTAAGTCGCAGCATCTTGGTAACGTCTTCGACAGGTTTGTCTAAGGCAAGTGCAATTTCTTCAGCAGTAGGTTCGTGATCGAGTTTCTGAGATAACTCACGAGCTGCACGTAAATATACATTAAGTTCTTTTACAACATGGATAGGTAACCGAATCGTGCGCGTTTGATTCATAATTGCGCGTTCAATGGTTTGTCTTATCCACCAGGTTGCGTACGTTGAAAAACGAAAACCACGTTCGGGATCGAACTTTTCAACAGCACGTATAAGTCCTAGATTCCCTTCTTCGATTAAATCTAACAGGGCAAGACCGCGGTTGTTGTATCGACGCGCTATTTTCACTACTAGGCGTAAATTGCTAACAATCATGCGCTTGCGTGAGGCTTCACATCCACGTAGAGCCTTTCTGGCGAAAAACACTTCTTCTTCTGCACTAAGCAGAGGCGAGAAGCCGATTTCACCTAGATATAACTGTGTGGCGTCTAGATTTTTTGGTTGGTCGTCTTGGCTTAACACTAATTCTTCTGAATTGGTGTCAGTGTCATCAGATATTATTTTATCTGTTTTCAGATCGGCTGGTATATCAATGACATTTAAGTCATCTTTCGTATTTGATTCTAGGCTTTGATTTATATGACCCACAATGAATCTCCTGCTTCAAGGTTTACCTTACGACGTTTCTCCTTAATTCGTTTCTTATTGTTATTTGTTATTATTATGGTCGTGTAGCTGGCAGATAACGCAGTGGGTCTAAAGACTTTCCACGATACCTAACTTCAAAATGAAGTTTTACCGAATTTGTTCCGCTGTCACCCATGGTGGCGATTTTTTGCCCCGCTGACACCCAGTCTCGTTCTTTAACGATAATGTTGTCGTTGTATGCGTAGGCACTTAAAAAGGTGTCGGTATGTTTGATAATAACCAAATTACCGTAGCCTCTTAAGGCGCTTCCTGAATAAACAACTTTTCCATCTGCTGCCGCGTGTATCGATGTACCTTTTGCCGCAGCGATATCAATTCCTTTGTTGCCCGACTCTGACTTACTGAACGTTTCAACAACCCTACCTTTGGTAGGCCAAACCCACTTCTTTACCTTGTTAGGAAAACTATTGGCTGCCGTTATTTTGACGCTTTCTGACGGCCTGTTGACGCTCGTAACGTTTTGTCGCTTAACAACTTTTTCACCTTCACCATACGCCCGTGGTTTGGGGGGGTCAATCAAACTTTTGTCTACTGTTGTCGTGGTCGGATCTGCTGACTGAGTGGTCTGCGGCTTGGATCTTGTCGAAATCTTTACAATTTTAGGGGGGGGAGTGATGCGTAATTCTTGACCAGGGAAAATACGATAAGGTTCTGATAAACTGTTAAATTTAGCGATATCTCGATAGTCATTTCCGGTATACCAAGCGATGCCAAAAAGGGTGTCTCCTGGCTGTACTTTATAGGTATCTGATGTGAATCCACCAGACTCTTGATCTGCTTGACTATTTAATAGAACAACGGGGGCAGGGCCGGTTCGGCTACTGCAACTTTGTAGTAGCAGTAGCACAGCACCAATCAGAACTAAGCGGTATGACATCGCTCTGCTATTATCGCAAGATAAGGTAAGCGGCAACAGCCAATAGCACCACTGCCCAGCCTAATACTTCCACATATTGGCGTAGCTTTGCTTCCATAGGGGCGCCGCCCCAGCGCATAAGTCCTGCGACCAAGAAAAATCTTGCGCCACGGCCTACCGCAGAGGCAATAAGAAACGGAAAGAACGCCATTTGTAGAAAGCCAGCACTGGTAGTGAAGACTTTATAGGGAATAGGGGAGAACCCCGCTACAAACACCACCCAAACGCCGTAATCGGCAAACCACTGCGTCGCAGTTTCTATTTTGTGGGTATAGCCCCAACTTTCAATGATAGGCGCTAACCATGCATCAAAGGCAAAATACCCCAGCCAATAACCCGCTATCCCCCCAAAAATAGACGCAAGCGTAGTAATAAGCGCGAAGCGCCACGCTTTGTCCGGTTGAGACAACGACATGGGCGCAAGCATGACATCAGGTGGAATTGGGAAAAATACTGACTCAGCAAAACTAAGCCCACCTAAATATTTAACCGCATGGCGGTGTCTAGCCCATCGAAGTGCCATGTCGTACATTGGCTCGAACAATTTCACAATAGCTCTCCTGCTACTAAGGGAACAAAACGCACCGCCTCTATTGTGGTGGTTTTTAGCTCGCCTTCTATCCTGTCGATACACAATAGAGACTGCTGTTCATTTCCTACGGGAATGATCAGGCGGCCTCCTTCTTTTAATTGATCGCATAAATCTTGCGGCAAACTACTGGCCGCAGCCGTCACAATAATGGCATCGTAAGGACCTTTAGATGTCCACCCTTTCCATCCATCACCATGCTTCATGGCAATATTATGTAAATCGAGTTGGTTCATCCGTCTTTTTGCATGAAACTGTAGCGATTTGATTCGTTCTACGCTGAATACAGCCGAAAAAAGCTGTGCAAGAATAGCGGTCTGATAACCAGAGCCGGTACCAATTTCTAACACTTTTTCCGGTTTATTCGGACTATCTAGCAGCAGTTCAGTCATTTTCGCAACAATATAGGGTTGCGAAATGGTTTGCCCCTGCCCGATAGGCAGCGCAGTATTCTGATAGGCTTTATGCTTAAGCGCATCAGGTAAGAATGTTTCCCGGGGTGTACCGGCAATGGCATTGAGCACAGGCTGCGAACGGATCCCTTCATCATAAAGCAGCTGTGCTAGCGCATCCCCTTTTCTGGAGGCTCTCATGGTGGTGCTTATTATCCTTATTATCGGCCGCGCATTATTCGGTTATTTGGCTAACCATTCTTTCATATTGTCTAAGCTTTGGTAGGCAGTCATATCTACACTGAGCGGGGTAACGGAGCAATATCCGTTTGCCACTGCGTGAAAGTCTGTACCTGGGCCAGCATCTTGTTCTGAACCTGCTGGGCCATACCAATAGATGGTTTGACCAAACGGGTCTTTATCTTCAAACATAGGTTCAGCACGATGTCGGCGACCCTGTCTGGTAACTTCTATACCTTTAAGTTCATCATAGGGTATATCAGGAACATTTACGTTCAAAATTTGATTTGCAGGTAAAGGATGAGATTGAAGTTTACGGATAATATCTAGCACTACCCGAGCTGCTGTTTCAAAGTTCTCACCTTTCTTACTGGCAAGCGACACGGCAATGGCAGGCAAGCCCATATATCGCCCTTCCGTCGCCGCGGCTACCGTACCTGAATAAACTACATCATCGCCTAAGTTAGCACCATGATTAATGCCAGATACCACCAGTTCGGGGTCATCTTTTAATATTCGGCTGATACCTAAATGAACACAGTCTGATGGCGTGCCATTGACAGAATAAAAGCCACTGTCCATGCGTTGAATACGAAGGGGTTGATGTAACGAAAGGGCGTTACTTGCGCCGCTACAGTTACGATCGGGGGCGACAACAGTAATATCGTGCTCGCTGGCGATAGTTTCGTGCAAAATAGCTAAGCCTTTTGCAAACACACCATCATCGTTACTCATTAGGATTTTCATGCAATCTCAACTAAATACTGTGAATGGGAGAAACGGTTTCAACACATTCCCTAAGTACGGATGTGGCAAAACAACCGCTAGGTAATGAAAAAGATAGGGTTAATGTATCACCCTTACTTTGCCATTCAAGTTGCGATGGCCATATTTTTATTGCACGACGTTCTTGCTCGAAACCACATTGCCCTAGGAAGTCGATAACTTCAGGATGGCCTATCGCTACTTTCTCCTCCGTAGCGTTTGCTTCTGATGTGGTAACTAAGTCACCCTTACCCCAAAGCGGTGCCGAAGGACATACATCTTTGTCTTCATAACGTTGCTGACTGTCTTGCTGCTTGTCATCGTCAATAAAGAAACTGTTTGAGCCGGTTAATACCAATGCATCACCGGTAACTACTTTATCGAAGGTCTCGTTTTCTAAACGAGTAGAGATGACCTCATTGAATAGCCAGCTACGCAAGGCCGATAATGCCATAGAGCGCTTATTTCTATGACGAATGGTTTCACCGTTTATCATCCGCTCAGCCATGGCAAGGTTGCCACCGCGCTGCACTTCACCTTGCTCGTTCACACGCATGACCCCAAAGCGCTGTTCGCCATAATAATTAGGCACACCATGTTTGGCGATTTCCTGCAGGCGTTCTTCAATGGCTTCAGGGTGTACAACTTGGCGCAGCGTAATGGTGAAGGCATTACCTTTTAATTGACCGGTACGAAGTTTTCTATTGTGGCGAGTTTGCTTAATAACCCGCACACCTTCTAGCTCAAAATCGCTAAAATCGAAATCAGCTTGCCCTGGTGCATGCAAACCAAACCACTGACGGGTAAGAGCATACTTATCTTTGCGGCCAGCATAAGTTACTTGGCGAAGGGGCAATTTGGTATAGCGAGCCAGTTGTTCAGCCACAAAAGCAGTATTGGTATTAATTTTCTCTACAAATATGAATTGATGCTCGCCTTCACCGCAGGGTTCATAACCTAAGTCTTCCACAACCTGAAAGTCATCAGGTTGGAATTTAAATAAGCCAGTTGAAACGGGTTTATTGAAGTAGTAATTCCAGTGTTGAGTATGTAATGGTTTCATATCTTTTCCAGTAACACGACCGCATGTGCAGCAATGCCTTCCTTTCTGCCTGTATATCCTAACTTTTCTGTCGTAGTCGCTTTTACGTTGATTACATCAAGCTCGCAATGACAGTCTTTGGCTATGATCTCTCGCATGGCCTGAATGTGTGGTGCCATTTTTGGGGCTTGCGCCACTATGGTCATATCGGCATTGCCTAAGGTATAGCCTTTTTCATTGACTACGTGAACGACATGCCTGAGTAGTACACGACTATCGGCACCTGAATAGGCGTCATCAGTATCGGGAAAATGTTTGCCTATATCACCTAGGGCTGCAGCGCCAAGTAAAGCGTCGCATAACGCATGTAGTAATACGTCGCCATCAGAATGGGCGACTAGGCCTTGTTCATAGTCAATGCTTACACCACCAATAACAATGGGGCCGTTACCACCAAATTTATGAACGTCGAAACCGTGTCCTATTCGCATTCTACTTGTGCCTTCTGTCGTTGATGTAAGTAAAAATCTGCCAAGGGTAAATCCCCAGGGTGGGTTATTTTAATATTGGCTGGGTCGCTATCAATAAGTGCAACCTTGTACCCGCTGTATTCTATGGCCGATGCTTCATCGGTAATGGATGCACCAGCGGCGAGCCCATCGTATAACGCACTCTTAAGCAGCGCAGTGGGAAACAACTGCGGCGTAAGGGCATGCCATAAATTTTCTCTACTTTCAGTATGAAGAACCGTTGGGAAATTGGCATTAGCAGCCCGGCTATCGGCACCTCGTTTCATGGTATCTCGTACCCGAGACGCTAAAATACCGCCTGCTACCTGTCCATTATCCATCACCGTTAGCAATTGAGTAATGTCATGAGCACTTACGCAAGGACGCGCGGCATCGTGCACTAATGCCCACGTATTTTCTGGCAGGGTGTTTACGGCATTTAGCACAGAGTCAGCCCGTTCATTGCCACCTTCTACGACTTTAACCTTCGGATTATTAGCAATGGCAAGAGAAGGGAAGTAGGTGTCGTGAGGGCTAATGGCAATAACAAGGTAATCGATGGCGTGATGGTTTAGCAGTATTTCAACGGTGTGTTCAAGAATCGTTTTCCCTTGAAGGGTTAAATACTGTTTGGGGCGATCAGCCTGCATTCGGCTGCCAATTCCAGCTGCGGGAATAACCGCAACCACAGAGGAGGATGTCATGTTACTCACTTAGTTTCTGGCGGTAAAATCCGGTAAAAAGTTTCCCCTTGCTTAATCAGACCTAATTCATTGCGAGCGCGCTCTTCAATGGCTTCTAAACCTACTTTAAGGTCGGTGATATCTGCGTTTAGCAAGGCATTTCGCTGTGCAAGGTTTGCGTTTTGCTGCGCTTGAGTTTTTACTTCCTGCTCTCGACTAAGGTAGTCAGGAATACTGTTTTTCCCAAACCACAGTCGATACTGCAACAACCCTAATAGGGTGATGAGTACAATAGGAAGCCATTTATCTTGCCACACAAAATCACCTAAAAACCGGTAAGCGGAGGAAAATTTAAAAAGGGCAGTAAACTGCCCTCTACGTTATGACCTATTATGCCGCGAAGGGCTTAGGAATCAAAGGTGCTTTATTCACCTTGCCCTAATTTCCCTTTGAGTTTGTCGAACAATTTATTCTTTTGTTCTTCAACTACGCTGCTCAATTGGCTTTGAAGTAGTTCTTGTAAGGCGCCGCTGTCGCCCTGTGCCGCACTTAGCATTGAATTAACATCAACCAATTCACTCGATAGAGCATCTTGTTCACTGGCAACCATCGCATTTAGCTTGGCATTAAGTTCATCAAGCTTATCTTGCTGAGACGCGGTGAGTTGAGAGATAGCAGCTTGGGCCAATTTATTGTCTAAATCTGACTTAATATTAAACCCAGGGTTAGCTAAAGTGCCATCAAGTAGCATGGTCATCGATAAACTACTTAACGATTGAAGTGCAGAGGCAATCGCGCTAGTCACGTCGCTAGTTCCTGTAGCTTCCATCACTAACTCTTGCAAGTTAACCTTACCGTTGCCGCTTAGCTGGTTATCAACCACTTCCATTGAGCCTGTGGTTGCCATGAGTGCAGTTTTCATCACGGCGTTAAGGGTTTCATTACCGCTTACTGGAATATTTGACATATTTACCCCAGCTAACTCCCATACTTGGCTCGCATCTACGCCACTTTCATCAATCCAGAATTCACCACTTGAGGTAAATTGCTTAAGCATGTCGCCAGCTGCTTCAATGGTAAAGGTCGTTGGGTCTCCAAACACACTGTGGGTGTTGGTAATGTTCTGCCATGAGCTACTTATCGACTCGTTTTGCCAAAGCACAGACACATTAGCTTGCTTCACCAAAATAGAAGGCATATCGGCAGCAGGTTCTTCGGGTGTATCACCGCCTTGGAGTAGGGGCATCACAATTTGCATGGCCGACATTAGGTACTCTGAGTATTCAGCAGCTTTGTCGCCAAATACAAAGTAAGTCACTTGAGATAGTGCCGCTTCATCGCCCGCAATCACGCCTTTAAGTAATGCATAATCTTCACTAGGCGCTTCTTTTAAGGCCTTTACCGAGTTGCTCAACGCACTCTTAGCATTCGACGCTTTTTCGGTAAAGCTGCTAATAAGCGCACGATCTGCACTCATTTCTTCTTTTAGCTTATCTAACGACGACTTAGCTTGAATGAGGGCTTGTGGATCTTTGTAATTCGTTTCTTTAAGCGCAGCAACCTGGGTTTTGTAATAGTCGATGCGTTCTTTATCAGGCAAGTTTTCATATTCTTGCTTCAAGCCTTCAGAATAGGTGGCGTAGGCTTCTTTTGCCTCGGCAACAGCGGCGGTCGTTTTTAATGGATTACGGGCAAGCAGTTCGTCTACAGAAGGCACTGCTTCTTTGGCTTTTGCTTTAATTTCATCGTAGGACAGTGAGCTTTCAGGCACCCGGTAAACTTCACCTTCGTGCTCACGGACTTGGTCAAATTGCACATCAAGTAAGTTCAGGTTGTTTACCACAACTTGATTGGAAAGCAGCGGCATTAGGGCAACGTCAGCATTTGCTTCGCCAACTAGCACTTGATTGTGAGAAGGCTTTGTTGCGTTGGTTAAGCCAATGCCTTTAAGAGTAACAGTGGTAGGATATAAAGAGTGATCAAATTCGGCAATGTTGACTTCTGCGCCATAAGACTCGCCTAATTTCGATTCTAGTACGGCTTTAATAATGGTATTAGCAAATAGAACATACACTAAGATAAGTAAAACAAAAAAGCCCAATACCCAATACTTGATTGGGATCCCTTTACTATCACTGCTCATATATCACTCCTTGTAAACGACGTTTAGCTGGTTATCTAACGATGTAGATAACCAGTCTAAAGCACCGCTTTAAATACTTCCATACGCAGGAAGTAGTATAAACCTGTGAATACCTTCCTTTTTACGACTAATTTGGTTCACTAAAGTTTAAATTTGCTGGCAATTTCTTTTATCGCCATACAGCTAGCTTTTAGTGCCTGACTGGCACTCGCTAATTTTTCCGCCGTTTTTAGACTGTTATCAGCTGCACCTGATAAGGCATTGATGCGAATATTGGCTTCATTGGCGGCCTCTGCCTGTTGTTCTGTCGCACGAGCTATTTGGCTACTCATACCTGAAATCTCATTCATAAGCCGGTCGGCTTCTTTTAAGCTATCGTTTGCTTTGTTGGCATTGTCCACCGTATTTGCTGAAGCACTCTGACTGACTTGCACGGCGTCTACAGCAGCTTTTGCATTGCTCTGTAGCTTTTCAATCATCGCTTGAATTTCATCGGTACTTTGGCCTGTACGACTGGCTAGCGTACGAACTTCATCGGCCACCACGGCAAACCCTCGGCCTTGTTCCCCAGCGCGAGCGGCCTCAATAGCAGCATTCAGTGCAAGTAAGTTAGTTTGATCGGCAATGCCGCGAATAACGTCTAGTACAGCGCCAATACTGTTAGTTTGTTCGGCAAGCTCGCTCACCACATGGCTCACGCTCTCAATGTTCGACGTCAAAGAACGAATATCACTCACGGTACTTTCTACTACGCTGGTGCCTTGTTCTACATTGGCGCGTGCGCCGCTAGTACTCGTTTCAGCAGTATCTGCATTTTGGCTCACTTGCTGAATTTGGGTGGTCATTTGTTCCATGGCCACGGCAACTTGCATCATATTTTCATTTTGGCTTTGCGCTTGGTCATTGCTATCTTGGCTAACGGTTTCAACCAGAACGGCTTGCTGCGTTAGGGCGGTGATATTTTCACGTATACCTAACAAGGATTGCCGCATTTTATTGGTGTATTCATTGAAGTAGCGAGCAAGGCGCGTTATTTCATCGTGGCCTGATTCTGGAAGTGACCGTGTTAAATCGCCCTCTCCCATGGCAATATCTTTCATTCTTTCAGTGACTTCATGGACAGGTTTAACAATACTGCCGCCAATATAGAAGATAAGCGCTACCACCAATAACACGCTAATAATACAAATAACGATAAGCAAATTGCGTAAGTTGGCGTACTCTGCTTCAAGAGTGGATAAGTAAATACCTGAACCTACAGTCCAACCCCATGGTTTGAACTCTTTAACATACGAAATTTTGTCTACCGGCGTTTCCTCACCTGGTAGTGGCCAAACATAATCAACAAAGCCACTGCCTGAAGACTTAACCAGTTGGGCCATTTCCACAAAAAACGCTTTACCGTTTCCATCTTTAAAGCTTCGTAAATCTTGCCCGTTCAGCGATGGTTTGATGGGGTGCATGACCATGGCAGGGGTAGCATCTTGAATCCAAAAATAGTTGCTCTCATCGTATCTAAGGCGGCTAACTGCGGTCAGCGCCTGTTGTTTAGCGGCGTCTTCATCTACTCCTTCCAAGGATTCAAAGCTTGCAAGCAAGGTATGAACAACTTCTACCAGGTGTTGATTTTCTTTATACGACTTTTCTTTGAGCGCCTTGTAGTGCTGGTTTAATACCGCACCGGTTAGCACCAAAAACAACAGCGCCGTCAGCGCGACAATGATACTGAGCCTTTGAATTAAACTAAAATTGCGTAACCACATCAGCAGGAACCTCCAGTTTTTATATTATCTAGTGTAGACCTTATATTGAAGTTGTTGGCCTTGAATAGATATTTTTAAACATTTATTTAACATGGTGTGGAGTGCCACCCGTGAGTTGAATCCCTGTGAAATGTTATTCACCTGCGTTCTTAGACGCTCTATCACAGTGGCGCAAAAAGTTGACAGCGAGGGCTTGGCGAAAGACGCATTTATGCTAGTATCCGCGCAATTTCGGCGATATCGTGATCTTCATTGAGAAGATCGAAGTTTAAATACCTATTGACGCAAGCGCGGCCCACTTTAGGTGGGGCGCTTCAAGCAAAGCTTAGCTTTACTTGTTAATTCATTTTTTCCATGTAACGTTATGCTAGTTTTACGTTACCGGAACCATTTTCTACAGCTATTCGAATAAAGGGTTGCAATGCTCATTAACGACACACTTCATACTACATCTCCCCTACGCCAGCGCATTCGAGACTACTATCGAATTAGTGAATCTGTGGCTGTAGATCAAATTTTACCCATTGCTGAGGTAAACCCTCGTGCGAGAAGTCGTGCGTGGGAACGCGCCCGTAAAATGGTACTGCAAATTCGTCGAAACCAAGAAGGCCATGGTGGCGTAGATGCGTTGTTAAATGAGTATTCACTATCCACCTCAGAAGGTGTGGTATTGATGTGTTTGGCTGAAGCCTTGTTGCGTGTGCCTGATGGCGATACGCAAGATGAACTCATCCGCGACAAATTATCTAAAGGGCAGTGGACACCACACCTTGGCAATTCAGATTCTTTGTTCGTGAACGCTTCAGCATGGGGCTTATTGTTTACTGGCAACATGGTCAATTATGCTGACAAGCGCAAGAAAGAACAGTTTGGACTGTTGAAGAAAACCTTGGGTCGCTTAGGTGAGCCGGTTATCCGCCGCGCAATGAATATTGCCATGCGGGTAATGGGTCGTCAGTTTGTGATGGGCGAAACCATCAAAGATGCGGTAGAGCGTGCTAAGGAAAAAGAAACCAAAGGCTATGTATATTCCTACGACATGCTGGGCGAAGGCGCTCGCACTATGGAAGATGCAGACCGTTATTATGATTCTTACGTTAAAGCTATTGAAGTGATTGGTAAAGCGGCTAACGGCCGTGGACCTAAGCGCTCACCAGGTATTTCAGTTAAGTTGTCGGCAATACATCCACGCTTTGAGTTCTTACACAGAGAGCGCGCAATGCGTGATATTCCGCCGCGCTTAAAAGCCTTGTGTATGTTGGCTAAAGAGTACGATATTGGCTTAACGGTTGACGCTGAAGAAGCTGACCGTTTAGAGCTTTCCCTCGATATCATTGAAGCGGTATTCCGTGATGAAGATTTAAACGGATGGACTGGCTTTGGTTTAGCGGTTCAAGCCTATCAAAAACGTGCTATTCATGTAATTGAACATTTACGCGCGCTTTCGTTAGAAGTCGGCCGTTCGTTAATGGTGCGATTGGTAAAAGGCGCTTACTGGGATACGGAAATTAAGCTTACCCAACAAGCGGGCTTAGAAGAGTTTCCTGTGTTTACCCGTAAGTCATCTACCGATGTGTCTTACCATGCTTGTGCAAACCGATTATTAGAATACCGCGATACTTTGTACCCGCAATTTGCTACTCACAATGCCTACTCTGCATCAGTGATTATTGAACTGGCTGGCGACGATAAAGAAGGGTTTGAGTTCCAGTGCTTACACGGCATGGGCGATACCCTTTACGATACGGTAGTAACCGAAGAAAAAATTCAGTGCCGTGTTTATGCGCCTGTGGGTGAACATGAAGACTTATTAGCTTATCTAGTGCGTCGCTTATTAGAAAATGGCGCAAACTCGTCGTTCGTAAACGCCATTGTTGATGATGAAAAGCCGGTTGAATCATTACTTGAAGATCCGGTGGAAAAAACCCAGCGCCTTAAAGTGCGTTTCAACAAACTAATTAAAACACCACGTGGTTTATACGCACCTGAACGTGATAACTCTCGCGGACTAGATTTAACCGACGTGAACGCGGTTACCGCGCTTCAACACGAACTAGAGCGTTGGCAAGAGTTTTACAGTGTAACCGATGGTGTTCCTGAGGGCGCAACAGCGGTAAGAAACCCAATGAACCACGACGATGTGGTGGGTTACCATTATTACGCACAACCTGATGATATGCGAAAAGCGTTAGACGACGCAGATGCAGGCTTCGACGCTTGGTCTAAGCGTGACACTTCAGAACGTGCTGAAATTCTTAATCGCTCCGCTGATGCCCTAGAGCGCCACATGGCAGAACTTATTGCTATTTGTATGCGTGAAGCAGGTAAAGTCGCGCAAGACAGCATTGATGAAGTACGTGAAGCGGTGGATTTTTGTCGTTACTACGCGGCCCGTGCCCAAGAATTGGCTGAAGACAAGCGCTTGCTTCCTCGTGGTGTGGTGCTGTGTATTAGCCCGTGGAACTTCCCTCTGGCAATATTTTTAGGTCAGGTATCCGCAGCATTAGTTACCGGTAATACGGTTATTGCCAAACCAGCTGAACAAACCAGTATGGTGGCGAAACGCGCTGTGGATATTATGCAATCGGTAGGCCTGCCTGAAGACGCGTTAAAACTCATTATTGCCCCAGGTAAAGAAGTAGGTGAAACCCTGCTTTCTGATGAACGCATTAAAGCGGTGATGTTTACCGGTTCTACCCAAACGGGCACGCTAATCTCACAAGAACTTGCTAATCGTGGTGGTGAGCAAGTACCGCTCATTGCTGAAACTGGCGGGCAAAACTGCATGATTGTGGATTCAACCGCGCTACCAGAGCAGGTAGTTGATGATGTTATTCATTCTGGTTTCCAAAGTGCGGGACAACGCTGTTCAGCCCTTCGCGTATTATTCGTGCAAGAAGAAATTGCTGATGATCTTATCAGTATGTTAATCGGTGCCATGAAAGAGTTAACCATTGGCGATCCGACCATGCTGGCCACTGACGTTGGCCCAGTTATCGACGAAAAAGCACTTAAGAGCCTAACCGACCATGTAGACTTTATGGAAGGAAAAGGAAAACTGCTTTATCGAAACGATCTGCCTGAAGGCACTGAAAACGGTACTTTCTTCCCACCTACGCTTTATCAGATTGATAACTTGGATGTGCTGGAAAAAGAAGTATTTGGCCCAGTGGTGCATCTAGTGCGCTTTAAATCGAAAGAGCTAGACAATGTTTTAGAGCAAATTAATGGTACGGGTTACGGCCTAACCATGGGTATTCACTCGCGCATTGAAGAGCGTGCATACGAGCTTGCTGCTAAGAGCCGTGCAGGTAATGTCTATATTAACCGCAACATGATTGGCGCTATTGTTGGCGTACAACCCTTCGGTGGACGTGGGTTATCAGGTACGGGTCCAAAAGCGGGTGGGCCTAACTACTTGCCACGTTTAATGATGGAACGTGCTACACCGAAACCAACATTGATTGATGATGTTGATGGTACAGATAACGCGCTAGTCGGTGACGATAAAATTGCCGAACGTGCCCATGTTGTGATGGATCAAGCTAAGGAAGTTGAAGCCCAGTGGCGACATATGGCCTTAAATGATCGTATCTCTATGGTACGTCAGTTACTGGCCAAAATTGCCAAGGTCGACATTGTTGACGACCTAGCCGATGATTTAAACCGCACGTTGGCCACTGCCCGCCAGCAGTTAACCAGTGTTGAGCGTAAGTTAGCGAAACCTACCGAGCTTCCTGGTCCTACAGGCGAATCTAACAAACTTTACCTTGAACCCAGAGGCACCCTGGTATGTTTCGCCGATAAAGACGTATCGTTTGAGTACTGGATGCTGTCTATCGTTACCGCACTTGCTACAGGTAACACGGTGGTATCGGTGGTATCTGAAATCTTCTACGAAGAAGCTATTGAGATTCAAAATAAGTTTGAATCTACGGGTGCGCCGAAAGGGGTATTCCAAGTAGCGCGTTTAGGTCACTTCGATGCCTTATTGATGGATGAAGACTTAGCGGGCGTAGTTGTGGATTCAAGCACTGAACGTACGGCGCGTATTACCGCAATGCTGTCATCGCGTGAAGGGGCTATTTTGCCAGTGATCACCGCTGAATATAACGATAAGTTGATTCAGCGTTTAATGACTGAAAAAACCATTAGTATCGATACTACGGCATCCGGTGGTAATACATCTCTCATGACGTTAGTGGAAGACGATGAGTAATAGCACAAGGTAATTTTCCTTGTAGTAATCGGTAACCATGTAAAGCCAGTCCTTGTGACTGGCTTTTTTTATTTCATAGTGCATTAGTGACTCGCTTATTTGAGCGCGATAAAAAACTTCAAACAAAATTTTGGTCGTTAACCCCGCCTTAACCCCCGCTGTGACACCCTGTATGCATGGTAGGCAATAATCGAATTACAATGATCGGGTTAGGTAAAATTTCATTTATGCCATTTGTGGCACTTGTACTGACGGGGTTAACCGCGTGTGCCAGTCATGACGAGGCTTCGCTTAGCGAGTCGGCATCTGCAATGACAGGAGAAAGTGTTACGTGGCAAGTGCAATCAGAAGATGCTGTTGCGGCCACTGCATTAACCGACTTAGTGTCGGTAGAAGGGCTGCAAGCCTATATTGATGAAGCGCTTGAAAACAATGCAAGCTTGCAGCAAACGCTTATTACGTTGAGGAAAGCGCAGGTGGCGATTAAGTCGGCTGATGCGGCAGATAACCTTAATGTAGATGCCAGCTTTTCAGGCGCTAAAACGGAAAATAGTGATGCAAATTACACTAGCGGCTTAACCGTTAGCTGGGAAGTGGATCTATGGCAAAAAATTAGCGACAGTGTAACTGCCGCTAGTTTTGATGCTGCTAGCGCCCGCTCAGCGTATCAATCTTCTCGCGATGCACTTGTTGCCAGTGTTATCCGTAATTACTTAGACATTATCACGCAGAAACAATTGCTTGCTATTGAGCAGGAACGGTTGGGCGTTTACGAAAATAGTGAAAGTATTATCCTTAAGCGCTACCGTACTGGGCTTGGATCTCTTGATGATTTAGACAACGCGAAAACCAGTAGCGCAAATACCCGAGCCTCTATCGCATTGTATGAAAATACGATTAGTGCTGCCAAGCGAACGCTAGCGGTGTTGCTAGGTCGCCAAGACCAATCTTTATCTGACTTTCCCGCAGTAACGAAATTTCCAGAAGTGCTTGAACCAATGCTTGCCTTGCCAGAGCAAGACCTAGCTAGACGCCCCGATTTACAAGCGGCTTACTATGCTATTAAAGCCGATGAAGCCAATGTGAAAGTCGCATACAAAGCACTCCTACCTAGTATCAATCTGTCGGCGGGACTAACTGACAACGGTGTCACACCTTCTCAATCGCTGTTTTCTAACCCTCTGTGGAATCTTCTTGGGCAGGTAACCGCCCCCTTGTTTCAAGGCGGCGCTCTTCGCGCGCAAATCGATGATGCCAAGTTAAATACGTTAAACAGTTGGTGGCAATATCGGGAAACATTACTTAACGCAGTACAAGAAGTGCAAAACGCGTTAGATAACGAAAAAGCGTTTACTCAGCGTCAGTATTACACCGACATTGCTTACCGTAATGCATTAAATAGCGCCGAAACTTTTTCGGGGCAATACCGTCAAGGCTTGGTAGACATTTTAGATTTACTGTCAGTTTACGACACCACCTTTAATTTGCAGGCGCAGCGCGTCGAGCTTCAATATTCTCAGTTAAGTAATCGTATCGACTTGGGCCTTGCGCTAGGCCTTGGAGTGTCACAATGAACAAGAAAAAAATTATCGTAACCCTTGGTGCCGCAATGACTATTGTTATTGCCATTCTTTATACCATGAGCCAATTAGGTGGCTCAGGAGGTCCGGGTATGGGCCCTGGCCCCAAAGGAGGAAAAGAAGGCCGGGCAGGTAAAGGAAATCAAGAGATTAGTGCGCCTAGAAATGCGAATGCTGAAAAAGCGATTACTCAAGTAGAAGCACAACGTGGTGTAGAACAAACCGTGCTTGCGCCGACAGATGAACAAGGTGAAGGCCGTCAGCCTGGTGAGCGCCCGCATCGCGATATGTCTAGTCAAAAGTCAGGTCAAAAGCCTGATCAAAGCCAAAATCAAAACGGGGCGAAAAGTGCAGCCAATAATCAAACGGCTGGCAGTAGCTCAGCAGATGTTGCCGAAGTGGGCGTGGTAGAGGTTTACCCAACTACCTACAATGCAAAAGTAAAAGGGTACGGGCAAGCCAGTGCTACTCACATGCTTACGTTATCAGCGCAAGTGAGTGGGCAAATTACTGAATTGTCGCCACGCTTTGAAACCGGCGCTTTGTTAAATAAAGGTGAGGTGATGGCGTATGTAGATAATACTGATTATCGCCAAGCACTAGCCGCTGCCGAAGCAACTTATGAAACTGCTTTCGTCGCTCTTGAAGAAGAACGCCTTCAAGGGTTGCAAGCACAAGACGAATGGACACGCTCAGGGTTGACCGGTGAGCCAGAGTCGGCCTTAGTGCTTCGCGCACCTCAACTTAAATCAGCGCAAGCAGCATTGCGAGAAGCCGAGCAGAATGTCGCGGCGGCAAAGCGCGATTTAGCTTTTGCTAACATCAGCGCCCCATTTAATGCCTTAGTGGTTAGCCGCAGCATTCAGCCTGGAAGTTATGTACAAGTGGGCACCGAAGTGGCCGGTTTGTATTCCGCTGATGTGGCAGAAATTTCTATCCCACTCTCGCCTAGCCAATGGGCACAGTTGCCCCAAGCACAGGTAGGTGAAAAGCCAGATTGGAAAGTACAACTAACCGATACCACTGGCGAACATCAGTGGCTGGCAAGTATTGAGCGTATAGAGTTACACCAAGACGAAGATACCCGTCAGCGCAGAGCTGTTGCCGTTGTGGAAAGGCCATTATCGTTAGCGAGCCCTTTGTATTTCGGTACGTTTCTAGTGGCTGAAATTGAAGGCCGTGACCTTGATAATGTATGGAAAGTGCCGTCCTCGGCCATATCGCAAAAACAAGAAGTATGGTTTGTCGCGCCCGACACTAACTTGCTCAACAAGTTTACCCCTACCGTGCTTTTTGAGTACGAAGGTTTTGCTTATATCACGCCTATGGCGGGTGCTAACCAAGCGCTTATTGTAGCGCGCCCGCTTAATAACTATCTTGTAAACACTCTGGTGAAGCCTGTAGTTGAGGGCAATGGCAATGAATAGTCACAAGGGCATTATTGCGTGGTTTGCGCAAAATTCGGTGGCCTCCAACCTTCTAATGGTTGGTCTTATCGTGCTAGGCATGGTGTCCTACGGCGATATTAGAAAGGAAGCCTTTCCTAGTATGGAGCCTAGGTTTGTTAGTATCTCCATGACATATGAAAGTGGTGATGCTGAGCAAGCCGAAGAAGGCATCGCGATTAAAATAGAAAATGCGCTTGAAACCGTGCCAGGAATTAAGCGCATCACTTCTACCTCTAACGCCAATGGCGCGAATGTTCAGGTCGAAAAAGAAACCGACTACGATTTAGATGTGATGTTTAACGACATTAAAACCGAAGTCGACAGTATTTCCAATTTACCTTCTGATGCTGAAAACGCCATTATTGACAAAGCTACCCGCGACGAGCACGTTATCTGGGTGCAGCTGTATGGCGATGCCAGTCATGCTGAATTGCAGTATTTAGGTGAGCAATTAGAGCGAGACTTGCTGGCGCAAGATGATATTCGCGATGTGAGCGCAGCCAGCTTTATTGACCCTATGATGTCGATAGAAATTGATGAGGCGAAACTACAAGCCTACGGCTTAACCTTGTGAGATGTGGCCTCACGTATTAACCAAGAGTCGTCTACGTCACTCACCACTAGCTTGCGGAACCAAGAGAAAGTTATTCGTTTAAAAGCCTCTGAACAAGCTTATTACGCCGGTGATTTTGCCAAGATACCTTTAGTGACTAGCGCTGATGGTGCGGTGTTAACCGTAGATGATGTTGCAGAAGTAACCGACACGTTTGCCGACGATAGCTACTCATTAGCCAGATATAACGGCCAAAACGGTTATGGCTTGCAAGTATTAATGGATAAATACGGCGATGTTACCGATATGGTGGCACAAGCTCATGCTGTCGTTGATAGCTGGCACGAGCGCGGGTTACTCCCCGAAGGTGTACAGCTTGAAACCTGGTATGACAGAAGTACGCTTATCACAGAGCGCTTAGACTTACTTACCAATAACGCACTAATGGGTATTGTATTGGTATTTATTACCCTCGCGGTATTTTTAAACTTACGAGTCGCCTTTTGGGTGGCCGCAGGACTACCGTTTATTTTCTTCGGTACTTTGTATTTCATGACCGATTCTTACACCGGCATGACCCTTAACGAAATGACCACCTTTGGTTTTATTATGGCGCTGGGGATTGTGGTAGATGATGCCGTAGTGGTGGGCGAAAGTGTTTATTCCACTAGGCGGCGTTACGGCGATACTTTAGCAAATACCATAGAAGGTACCCGAAAAGTCGCCGTCCCTACTATTTTTGGTGTGCTTACTACGGTGGCCACTTTCTTTGCCTTGTCGAACGTATCTGGCGGCCTTGGCACCTTGTATTCTCAGTTCGGTACCATTGTTACCCTTTGCCTTTTATTGTCGGTAGTGGAATCTAAATTAATACTGCCTTCTCATTTGGCGCATCTACCCACCAAGAAAACTACGAAAAAAGGCATTGCTGGTTTGTGGGGTAAAGTGCAAGACGGTGCCGACAATGGGCTAAATTGGTTTAACGAAAAGCTCTATCAACCAGCATTAAGTGCCACGATTGCTTATCGCTATGCGGCGGTGCTGTTGTTCATTACCTTGTTTATTGTAGTTATGAGTTTGCCGTTGACCGGCGTAGTACGGGTAGGGTTTTTCCCAAGTATGCAAGGCGATACCGTGTCGGCCAATATGTCGCTTTACAGTGATGCCAGCTTTGGTCAAACCGAACGTAACTTATTACGCTTAGAAAACGCTGCACTTGAAGCCGACAAGCAGCTGGTAGAAGAAAAGGGTGTGAGTGCGAGTGGCATGAAGAGCCTGCAAGTGACAGCTAGTGGCGATCAAAGTGGCACAATTACCATTTCGCTGTCTGAAGATAAGCCTTATACCTTGGATGAACTAGCCGCACGCTGGACAGCACTAAGTGGCAACTTAGAGGCGGTGAAAAAGCTTAAGATTCAAGCGCGACGTGAAATGGTTGATGCCTTCAGAGTAGAGCTAAAAAGTATAGACGACGCCACCTTAACAGCGGCTAACACCGCCTTTCAAGACGCATTGGAAAACATAGATGGCGTATTTGGTGTGGAAAGTTCTTTAACGCCCGGTGAAGCCATGATGCGCTTTGAGTTAACGCCTGAAGGTCGTGCTATGGGCATGGACACCCAAAGCTTATCGCAACAGCTGTTAAAAGCGTTTGGGGGCGAAATAGTGCAGCGTTACTTGCGCAATAAAAACGAAGTGAAAGTGCGCGTACGTTACCCTGAAGAAGACAGAATGGACCCGTCTGATGTGATGAATACGCGAGTACGTTTAGATAACGGTACGGTAGTGCCATTAAGTGTTATCGCCACTATGACACCTGATGTTCAGCAAAAGCAGGTGGTGCGTATTGACGGGCTTCGTGCGCTTACTGTTAGCGCCTCAGTAGACAGTGACGTAATAACCGCCACTGAACTGGTGAACTACTTAAACGAAAGTTTCGTGCCTACTATATCTCGTCAGTATCAAGACTTGTCACTGCATTTTGCGGGGGAAGCCGAGCAGCAAGAAGAAACCCAAAGCTCAATGGAGAGCGTATTTATATTAGCGTTAATTTCTATTTACGCCTTGCTCGCCATTCCGCTTAAATCTTACGTTCAGCCGCTTATTATTATGACCGCTATTCCGTTTGGCATTGTAGGTGCGGTATTAGGACATTGGAGCAACGGGCTAATGCTTAGCATACTCTCTCTTAACGGAATATTGGCGTTGAGCGGGGTAGTAGTTAACGACAGCCTGTTGTTGGTGTCTCGCTATAACGCATTGAAAGAAGCGGGTATGCGTGTGCAAGAGGCGGTTATTGAAGCCTGTTCAAGTCGTCTTCGTGCCGTATTGCTTACTTCCATTACTACCTTTTTAGGTTTGTACCCCATATTGGGTGAAACCTCCATGCAGGCACAATTCTTAATACCTGCCGCTGCGTCCTTGGGGTATGGTATTTTGTTTGCCACGGCTATTACATTAGTATTAATTCCTGCATTGCTGTTAATTTACGAAGATGTAGCGCAGCTAGGTAAAAAAACCAAAGACGCTGCTGTACAAGTGGCAGGGTAGAAAAGGTGGACGGAATGATTCGGGTGTTGTTAGTGGAAGATGATATTGGCTTGGCTGGTAACGTTCTTGACTACTTGGAACTAGAGGATATGCAATGCGACCATGCCAGCAATGGCGTGGCGGCATTGCAGTTTATTAATCAGCATCAATACGATGTGCTAGTGCTTGATATCAACTTGCCTCGACTCGACGGTTTCAGCGTTTGTGAGCGTTTGCGAAACGACGGCAACGATACCCCTGTTATTATGCTCACCGCGCGAGATCAGCTTGAAGACAAACTCACGGGGTTTCAAAAAGGGGCCGACGATTATTTGATTAAACCCTTTGCGATGGCTGAATTAGTGGCGCGGATAACCGCATTATCGGGGCGCCGTTCTGCGCAGGTAAATCAAATCGCTATGGGTAATGTGACACTCAACATGAATACGCAAGAAGCCCATACAAGTGGCAACCTTATTAAACTTAGCCCCATTACCTATGCACTGCTTAAAAAACTGTTGTTAGCTAAAGGGGAAGTGGTTAGCCGAGAACGGCTTATTGAAGCAGCTTGGAAAGATGGAGCACCCGAAAGCAATGTGCTCAAAGTGCACATGCATCATTTACGAAAAAGTCTAGAACAGGTGAATGCCTCACTTTCGGTGCTAAGTAAACCAAACAGTGGTTTTTACCTCGCCGAGGACGTTTGATATGGTTAAAGGCTTACACCTGAGTTTACGTCGCTATGTGTTGTGGACCTTGCTTGCCGTAGGAAGTGTGCTGATCACGTTGTTTTCAATGTTTTCAGCTGAGCGCTTTTTTCAAGGTATGGACGGCATGTTGCGCGGCACTATGGTAAGCGTGGCAAGCAATACCGAGTTAACAGGTGAGTTACCTCAACGTGTTTTGAACTTCTACATCAGTGCCGAATTTGACCAACAACCAGAAGAAATCCTCGCGTCATTTAGGCAAGACGAGCTTATTCCTTTTGTTTTAGCTAAAGATTTAAAGCGTGATTGGTTTTTCACGCGCCCGTACGCAGCACGATTTTTAGTGATGGTACCGCTTGAAAGCGGCGAGGTAAGGTACATTTCTCAGGTGTTTGGTGAGCCAAAAGGGCGTGGCCGTCGGCCGGTGTGGTTAAGCCATGAGTTGGTGAGTATCATTATTGGAATAAGTGCACTGGTTGTGTTTGCAATTGTATTGTTGCTTATCATGCGAAGCGTGACTAAGCCCGTAGAAATGCTTCAGGATTGGGCGGCGGCGCTAGATGAAAAGCAACTTGATGCGCCTATCCCAAGGTTTCGTTACAAAGAGCTCAATGCGCTTGCGTCACTGATACACAACAGCCTGCAAAGCGTGAAACAAACCCTTGAGCGAGAGCGTACTTTTGTTAATCACGCGAGTCATGAGTTACGTACTCCCATTGCTGTTATTCGAAGCAGTACGGAATTGCTACAGCGTGTTTTGGAAAAAGAGCAGTTAGAAAATCAAGCGCATACAATAGGCAGTAAAGGGGAAAATGCCTTAATGCGGATTGATAATGCCTCTAAAACAATGACCGATTTAACTGAAACCTTATTGTGGTTAGCGCGCGAAGACAGTCAACCTTTGCCTTATCATCCCGTGGATATTGCCACCACGGTTGAGCAGCTTTGTGATGACTTAGCATACTTACTAAAAGGAAAAACCGTAACCGTCGATGTGAATGTGCCAAGTACAACAATGTACCTGCCAGATACTGCTAGTAGAATAATTATTGGTAATGTTATCCGAAATGCCTTCCAACATACCGACAGCGGCGTAGTGTCTATTACATTATGTGACACTACCTTAACCATCGAGAACCAGAATGACGCAGAGGCTTCTCCACTATCAAACGTTGAAGATACTGGTTATGGGTTGGGACTTAAGCTAATTACTAAATTAACAGAACGGTTGGGGTGGCAGTGCCAAGCAGGTGTGGTCGTAAATGGTTATCACGTCACGCTAACTCTCAATGAACCTGAAAATACCGATGTGTAGTTGTGAGTGTAATTGTGAATGTCACTTAACAGGCTGGATTTAAAATAAGCGGCTAACAAGCCGCTTATTTTGTTTAACCTCGACAATTTTGCCTTGTCGATAGAGCAGTACAGGTAATTACATCCATTCTTTACTGCGATTACGCTTTTTCGGCATATAAGTCAGAAGTACGCCTAATAAAATACCTGCGCCGGCAACAATACCGCCACGGGTGAACCAGGTGACCAGTTCATCTTTATCAGCGCTTTCTACTTGAGCACTTAAGCGTTTAATATCGTTGCTTTGTTGTTCAGTATCCGTTGTGAGTTGCGTAATTTGCTGGCGCGCATCATTAAGCTGCTGGCGCAGGTTTGCATTCTCACGTTGGGTAGTTTGTAAGCTGGTTTGGCTTTGTGCTAACTGCTCACTTAGCATAGGTAGTTTTTCAGCTTGTGACATCTCTGTAGTCACATACTTTGATTCAATCCACCCCTTACGACCTTCATCATCGGTCACTTGTGTGAACTCTGCATCAGCATCACGGTCTAGCACAGTAATCGGTGTGCCTGCCTCTACAGACCCTAGAATACGGTAGTTTCGGCCTGGGCCCGTGTGTAAAAAGATAAATAAATCATCGCGAATATAGTGCGACGACGACGCTTCTAGCGTATCGCTCTCTTGAAGAGCCAGCGCTTGGCAAGAGCATGCAAAAAGGGCAACTGCTAACCACTTTCGAATCATAGGTAGTCCAAATACTCGTCTAAAACATGGAGATGGTATTGGTTGACCGCGATAAAGGCAAGTTTGTTCCACTTTTGTCTACTGGTTAATTTCATCGCAACCAGTTAACAGTGTCATTGCGAATTAGTTTGGACACAGGTAAGGTTGCATCATTATCACGTGTGCCACTGCGCAAATATGTCTGAAATTGAACTAAAATTTGTTACTCAAGATGGTGCGCATCAAGCTTTTAAAGACCGCGTACTCCCTCTTTTTGAAAAAAATAATATTACCCTCATTTCCCACACCGAACTTCGGCTTGAAAACGATTACTACGATACGGTAAATCACGATTTTCAAGAAAGTAAGATGGGTTTTCGTGTGCGCGGCAATAATGGCAGCTACGAGCAAACCTTAAAAACCAATGGGAAAGTCAGTGGTGGGTTACATCAACGTGCAGAATACAACATTGACCTTGATGCACCTGAACCCGACTTAACCCTGTTTGATACTTCAGTGTGGCCTTCTAGCTGGAATATTCCCAGCATGAACAGCAAATTGGAAAAGCAATTTAGTACCCACTTTACTCGCCATGCTTATATTGTAGAGGTAGAGAAGGGTCGCGTAGAGGTAGTGCTTGATTGCGGTGAGGCGGCTACCGATAAAGCCAGCTCGCCCATTAATGAAATTGAGCTAGAATTGCAAAGTGGAGACCTAGACAGCCTCTTTATATTGGCAACGCACATAAATAGTTGTATGGATGTCAGGCTAAGCGACGTGTCTAAAGCGGCGCAAGGGTATCAGCTACTGCATGGCTTTAACGCCAAAGTAAAACCCTTGCCAGACTTTTTGCCGCTAAATCCAAAATCGTCTACCGAAGAAGCCTTTTCAAGCGCACTTCAATTGGCTTTAGCCCATTGGCAGCACCATGAGCATGTATTTATTGAAAGTGGCTCTATTAAAACCTTAGCTGAAGTGGCCAAGAGCGTGCGCTTGCTGTTACAAAGTGTGTCTTTGTATTTACCTGTTTTACAGTGCCCAGAAATGCTTGCGTTGCATAAAAAGCTTATTGCTTACGCACAGCAATGGGCCTGGCAAGATGACTTGCAAAGCTTACGGTATTTATTGTCTAAAAAGAGCCTGTTCCACAAAACCTTAAGCAAACACCCGGCTATTGTCAGTTATTTGCAGGGACGTAAAGCAGGGCTGCTGCATGCACATGACCCAGCCAGTTTATTTTTCGACAGCATGGCTACCGATATTAAGCTGAAAGCTATCGACTTAATTAACGCAAAACCATGGCGTAGAGAAGCTACAGGGTACGATTTGCTGGTATTAGATCATGCCAAAGGGTGGTTATCTCAGGGGTGGCAAACGGTGCAGCAAAGTATGCCAGCCAATAAAACCATGGGCCCCGCCAACTATACGTTGGTAGAAGTTGTGCTTCGACAAACCTTGTGGAGCGGTTTTTTACTTGGGGATTTGTTTTTAGAAGAGCGGGGTAACTTCAGAGCACCTTGGTTAGATTTGTTAACCGGCATAGAGGAGCTTAATGCGTTACTTATGCTTCGCCAAGCGGTACAAGACTCCGAATTAGAGACACAAGATGAACTTAGTAAGTGGACAAGCAGTAAGCTGACCGTGCTCGTGAAAGTCATGGAGCGAACCCGCGCTGTGGCGTTAGAACGAGATATTTACTGGTAATGACACTAGGTAAATCGTGAACAAGGATGTAGTAAGGTGAAAGCAGATATGGTGTATGACTACGCCCTTTATGCGGCGCTGTTCTTCTATTTTATTGTGGTAATAAGATTTGTGTATTATCGCCACCGTATATTTCAGAGCCCCTGGCTAGCTGCGGCTATTCTGAGCTGGCCCATTTTCATGCTAGATGAATGGATGCGGTTGTGGCAGTTAACCCAACTGGCGCCACTGTATGGGCTATCAGACGTCTTTGCGGTGCTATTAATGAGCTGTAGCTATAGAATGGTAAAGCCCATGCTTTTGGCTTATCCGTCTAAACGTTCTCGATTGTGGGTGCCTTTTTGGGTAATGGCCGTGCTGCAACTAACTATTTTGCTTATTCCCACTGAAGACAAGCTATTGTGGTTAGAAGCCTCCCCAAGTGGCGAGCCATTAATGTTATGGCCAGCTTACTTAGCTTCGTTAACTACAGGGTTCTGCGTGTTGCTCATTGGTATTCTCATCATTGAACACATTCAAATGTATCATAGGCATTTACCCGAACAGGCGGTTGACGTTCAAGAGTTTCGCGTACCAAGACTTGCCAGCGTCATGGCAAATACGGTTGTTGTGGCGTTTGCCAGTATTTTGCTGGTGACTGCTGCCACCTTTGGCTTTTTTGCAGTGCCTTTTTGGGAAAGCCTACATCATACGGCCCTTGGCGTTTCTCTGCTCGTGGTGCTATTCAGCCTTACTTTTCCTAGGGTAACGTCACCGTCGCCTTTAGATTACGAGCGGCTGGATGAAGGTGCAGTAAAGCCAGCCGAAGTGCGAGCGGTCATTGGTCAAGCTAAGCGCACCATGATTGATGGTAAAAACTACAAGAAGCTGGGGCTAACATTGAAAGACTTTAGCGATGAGGCAGGAGTCGATCCCACCACCTTGGCGATTGCCTTGCACTTAGAGCTTAAGAAAAACTTTCGCGGTTTTGTGTACCAGTACCGGCTGGACTACGCCAAAAATGTACTGCTGCGAAGTGATGCCAAAATAGCAAAAGTGGCGAAACGCTTAGGTCTTAATTCTGAAAAGTTTTTAGGCGATGTGTTAGTGAAATACCTGCGCAATAGCCAAGAACCACACTAGTTCAGTAGGCTTTGTTTATTTAATCTACAAAGCCATGCTAGCTAAACGCATTATAAAGCACCTGCTGGGTAAAGGTTTTACGCAAGTAGAACCCACGAGGGCGCGTTTTTATTCGCTCGCCTTGCGGACCTAAAGCATCAGTTAATACTTTGCCGCTAGCAGCCTTAGGGCGAAGGTGCAACGCCTCGCCTTGTCGAGAAGTGATTGATTCTACATGCCCCGTCAGTATTTGCTCTGTAAGCTCTTCCCAGTCTTGTTTTAACATCGCATCTTCTAGTGCACTCGGCTGCCAATAAAACGCACTGGCGACTCTGCGCTGCGCCAATGGTATGCGCCTGTCTCCCTCAATAGGTAACCACAGCACTTGTTGAATTTTATTGCGTACACTGCTTGTTTCCCACGTTAACCCTGGCTGCATCAATAAGGGGGCGTAGCAAACATAGGTGGTTTCAAGAGGCATAAAATTGGCATCGATGGGAATAGTTTTAAGTTCAATACCCAGCTCTGGGAAGTCTTGCTGAGGTTTAGAGCCGGCACTGGCCCCTAGCCAACGTTCAATTAACATGCCTGGCCAACCTTTATGACGCTGTAAGTTTTCTGGTATGGCAACGTCAGCCATATGGGCTAATTCTCCCAAGGTTAAGCCCGCAATGGCGTCACAGCGCGCTAATAACGTGGTTGAATTTTCAGGTGGAGACTCGGGTGGACGCATAGTTCAGCTCAGTAATTTTCTATAAGGAAAGCATGAATTTCGATTAATGCTTTGAATGGTGTATATATTATGGAAGAATGCAGAGATATAAAAGTATAGTGTGCCCGGGAGTCTATGTGATAGATGCCGATGGATTCCGTGCGAATGTGGGCATAGTGATTTGCAACAAAATGGGTCAAATATTTTGGGCAAGGCGTTATGGTCAACATTCATGGCAGTTCCCTCAAGGCGGAATTGATGAAGGGGAATCTGCCGAACAAGCTATGTACCGCGAGCTGCACGAAGAAGTGGGACTGACGCCGAAAGATGTCACCATTTTAAGTGTTACACGTAACTGGCTTAGATATAAGCTTCCTAAGCGATTAATTCGTCAGGGAAGTAATCCGGTCTGTATAGGCCAAAAACAAAAGTGGTTCCTGCTGCAGCTTGACTGTAATGAGCGGGACGTGAATGTATTGAAAACAGGGCACCCAGAATTTGATGATTGGCGTTGGGTGAGCTATTGGTATCCAATTAGAAATGTCGTGTCGTTCAAGCGAGACGTCTACCGTCGGGTTATGAAGGAGTTTTCCCCTGTTGTAATGGCTGCTCAACAGCGTCCACAACAGCGCCATAATACGTCGTCGCAAAAGCGCGGTAAAAAGCGTAGACGAGGCTAGGCGAACGAGCAAAGTATAGGGAGTAGCGATTGGACACTCAGGGTCACAAAGGCGCAATGTTAACCACGCTTAAACGTATCGTGCAGGAAATGAATCAAATTCCTGCGCTAGATACTGCCTTGTTTCGTCTGGCATCTCGCGTTAAACAAACGCTGGATGTAGACTCATGCTCTATTTATCTTGCCGATTACGAGAAACAAACCTTTATTCTAAAGGCTACCGACGGTCTGCACCCTGATGCAGTAGAGCAAGTTCATATAGGCTTTTCTGAAGGCTTAATTGGCTTAGTCGGTCAGCGTGAAGAACCGCTTAACATTGTTAACGCCCAGCATCATCCTCGATTCAAACACTACCCTGAAGTTAAAGAAGAAAATTACAACGCATTTTTGGGTACGCCCATTATTCACCAGCGTAAAGTGTTAGGCGTCATTACCCTACAGCAAAGTGAAATGCGCCGTTTCAGTGAAGACGAAGAAGCATTCTTAGTCACCCTCGCTGCCCAGCTAGCGCTTGAAATTACCAATGCTGACATGCGCGGCGCACTAAACAATACCGCCAATGTAAACAGTATTGCACTGCAAAAAAATGTCTCTGGTATTGCGGGTTCGCCCGGCTTAGCAATTGGTAAAGGCTTCTCACCAGATAAGTCACTTAATTTAAAAAACTGGGTTGTTAAACGCAGTAAAAATCCAAACGACGAAATCCAAACCTACCGCAAAGGCGTGGAAGTCACGCGCCAACACGTGGATGGATTATCGAAAAGTTTAGATGACGATATTCCTGATGACGTTAAATCCATATTTCAGCTTTATCACCATTTACTTGATGCCAATAGCTTAGGCCGCGAGGTAGAAGAGAAAATCAGGCAAGGTTGGGATGCTGCGTCGTCACTTAAAATGGTGGTCGAAAATTACGCCGCACGTTTTCGCGCGATGGACGACCCTTACATGCAAGAGCGTGCCATCGATATCGTCGACCTTTCCGATCGTATTTTGGCGAATATTCTTACCGAAGGCCAAGGGCAAAAGCTGGTAGAAAAACTCGCCACCGAAGATAGTATTTTGGTGGCCGATGAAGTATCGGCAACCATGCTGGCTGAGTTTCCAAGAGAAAAGCTCAAAGGCATTATCTCTATACGGGGGTCAAACAACTCTCATGCCGCTATTTTAGCAAGGGCAATGGGTGTGCCTGCGGTGATGGGGTGTCAGAATGTGTCTCCTGCACTGCTTGAGGGTAAAGAGCTTTTACTCGATGGTTATGCAGGTGAGGTAATTGTTTCCCCAGAGCGGAACATCAAAACTGAATTTATTCAGCTTATTGAAGAAGAGTCGGCAATAACCGAGCGCATAGACGCCGAAGCCGGGCAGCCTTGTGAAAGCGTAGATGGCTGTCGCATGTCGCTATACATCAATGCGGGTTTGTCTGCTGAAGCCGAGCTTAATGCTGGGCATATTGGCTCGGGTATTGGTCTGTACCGTACTGAAATTCCCTTTATGCTACGGGAGCGTTTTCCTTCTGAGCAAGAGCAAGTTGAGCTTTATCGCCAAATCTTAGAGTCGGCACCCGATTTACCGATTACCATGCGTACCCTTGATGTGGGAGGAGACAAACCCCTTCCTTATTTCCCCATCAATGAAGAGAACCCGTTCTTAGGGTGGCGGGGCATACGGTTAACACTCGATCACCCCGAGATATTCTTGGTACAAGTACGGGCCATGCTAAGAGCCAGTATTGGGCTTAAAAACCTACGCATTATGTTACCAATGATATCCACGGTGGCAGAAGTGCAAGAAGCCAAGCGCTTAGTTAACCAAGCCTACTTTGAGATATGTGACGAGGTTTGTGAGTCGGGTGAAGTACTTCAGCGGCCTAAGTTAGGTATCATGTTAGAAGTACCCTCGGTATTGTATCAACTGCCGCAGCTTGCGAAACACGTAGATTTCTTCTCGGTGGGCAGTAACGACTTAACGCAATACTTGTTGGCGGTAGATAGAAACAACACTCGTGTGGCGGGGCTGTACAACAGCTACCATCCTGCGGTATTGGCTGCACTCTACGACATTGTGCAGCAATCAAACGAGAACCAAATCCCTGTTACCATTTGCGGCGAGATTGCCGGTGAACCGGCAGGTGCTATTTTATTAATGGGCATGGGGTATCGTCGTTTAAGTATGAATGCGTTCAATATTCGAAAAATTAATTGGCTTATTCGTAAGGTTTCGCTGGCGGAAAGCAAACAGCTTCTTTCTCTCGCGTTAACGTCGCAAAGCCATGAACAAGTATTCGGACATTTAAACGAATATTTAGAAACAAAAGGCTTAGGTGGGTTAATACGGGCAGGTGCGTAAAATAGGCATGGCGCTAGCAGTGTAAATGCTAGTTTCTGCTGTGTGATAAAGGATTTTGTATGGAACCGTTAACCATCATTTTTGTGAGCTGCTTAGTCCTTGGCGTGGTCGTCGGGTTATTAGCAGGAATGTTAGGTATAGGTGGTGGTCTTATCATCGTTCCTGTACTCTCCTACTTACTGATTCACTTTGCTGGTATGACCGTTGAGACCGTGATGCCGGTGGCCATAGCTACCTCACTTTCTACCATCATTTTTACGGGCATGTCGTCTGCGTTCGCACACTATCGCTTAGGTAATATCCATAAACCAACGGTGCTTTATACTGGGTTTGGTATAGCAATAGGTGCTATCTTAGGGGCGCAAATTGCCAGTCATATTTCCGGTGCGCTATTAAAAGACATCTTTGCGGTTTTGGTTATTATTATTGCCGCACAAATGATATTTGGTAAGCAGAAAACATCAGACAGCGAAGCATCGCCATGGGTGCTAAGTTGCGTGGGTAGCGGCACAGGTTTAATTAGCGCACTGATGGGTATTGGTGGTGGCGCCTTGTTAGTACCAGCTTTAGTGTGGTTCAGAATTAACATAAGATTGGCGATTGGCTGCGCGGCATTTAGTGGCTTGCTAATCGCAGTATTTGGCACCGCTAGTTTTGTTGCTGCGGGCTGGCAGCAAGCAGGTATGCCACAGTGGAGTTTAGGTTACGTATATTTGCCCGCCACAGCAGGTATTGTCACCACATCAATATTTACCGCAGGTATCGGCGCTAAGCTGGGCCAGCGGGTAAATACTCGAGTTTTAAAAGCAATGCTAGCGTGTTTGTTAGTGTTGGTAAGTATCAAAATGTTTGTAGGAATTAATTAAGCGTATGGCTGAAAGCAGTTATTTGGTTTTTCCCAGTATAGACCCTATTATTTTTAGCCTCGGGCCATTAAGTGTCCGTTGGTACGGCATGATGTACCTCGTTGGTTTTATTGCCGCGTATTTGTTAGCGCAGAAGCGTTTGTCGCGCACTGAATGGACGCGAGATCAACTTAGCGACTTATTGTTCTGGAGCTTTGTTGGTGTGATTTTAGGTGGTCGTATTGGCTATGTGTTCTTCTATCAGTTTGGCATGTTTCTAGAAAACCCCCTCTACCTGTTTAAAATATGGGCCGGTGGTATGTCGTTCCATGGCGGGCTTGTTGGCGTATTAGTGGCGTTAATGTGGCAAGCTAAGCGAATGAAAGCCACCTTCTTGCAATTAGGCGATTTCGTCGCACCACTAGTTCCCATTGGTTTAGGCGCAGGACGCATCGGAAACTTCCTTAACGCTGAATTATGGGGCCGTACCACTGATGTGCCTTGGGCTATCATTTTCCCAAACGCCGGTAATGTGCCTCGCCATCCTTCCCAGTTATATGAATTTGCCTTGGAAGGCGTATTATTGTTTGTTATTTTGTGGCTTTATTCTGCCAAACCTCGACCGGTTGGCGCGGTAAGTGGTGTCTTTTTACTTGGTTATGGGAGTTTCCGTTTTATCGTGGAATACTTTAGAGAGCCAGATGCTCACATTGGTTTATACCAAATGGGGCTTAGCCAAGGGCAGCTATTATGTTTACCTATGATTGCATTAGGCATAGGGCTAATAGTGCGCGCCTACACCCGCCAACAGCAACAAACTAAACAATAAATAAGAAGAAAGATGAAAGAATATCTCGCATTGATGCGCCATGTACGTGATACAGGTGTAAAAAAGGAAGACCGCACTGGAACCGGCACGTTAAGTGTATTTGGCTATCAAATGCGGTTTGACTTACAACAAGGCTTTCCGTTAGTTACCACTAAAAAATGCCACCTCAAATCTATTATTCACGAACTGCTATGGTTCTTGAAAGGCGAAAGTAATATCGCTTATTTGAAAGAGAATGGCGTGAGCATTTGGGATGGTTGGGCAACAGAAGAGGGTGAACTAGGCCCTGTTTACGGTAAGCAGTGGCGCAGTTGGGACAATGGCGATGGCACCACTATCGATCAGATAGCTGATGTGATTGAACAAATTAAAACCAACCCAGATTCTCGCCGTCTTATTGTCAGTGCATGGAATCCGTCTGTCTTGCCAGATACGCAATATTCGCCACGTGAAAATGCGAGTATGGGTAAGCAAGCATTGCCACCGTGTCATACTATGTTTCAATTCTATGTGCTTGATGGCAAATTGAGCTGTCAGCTATATCAACGCAGCGGTGATATTTTCTTTTTATACCCCCTAACAATAATCGCACAGTTCGCTGATTTAAGGCTTTTTTTTT
>NZ_CAXBMP010000029.1:0-53962 GCF_963976965.1 uncultured Alteromonas sp. | reverse complement strand
CACCCTGTCTAATACTATGAAAAACTGAGGCGACAACTATCCTGACACAGGGGGGTAATGCCGATGGAAGCAATGGACAAAACGAATCGTATACAATACCAGGAAGAGGTGTTGTAAAAAGAAGCCAGCTAGTAAACGAAGTCAAAAAGAACAAACACCCAAATTTTCATGTAATCGACGTAAACGGTGAGGAGTATGTTAGGGCTAACCCAAACAAAAAGAAGATTGATAACGTAGATAAATGATGATTAGCGTCAAATTTATTTTGAGTTTTAAAAACAAAAAGCCCCGACCATTTCTGATCAGGGCTTCTGTATGAATGGTGCCTCGACCCGGGATCGAACCAGGGACACGCGGATTTTCAATCCGCTGCTCTACCAACTGAGCTATCGAGGCAAAATCTTTTAGCGTTTGGGCGTTTGCTGCCTGTCTCGCTGTGGGTGCGTATTAAACGGATTTCCGGCTAACAAGTCAACCGTTTTTGTCGGTTTTTTTTCGGTTTTGTTACCGTTTGCACATTGTTTATGCAAAATACGCTTTTTTGGTTACTTTTCAGGCGGAACATAGCCTTCAATCGTAGGCTCTACGCCATCGAACAAGTAAGCCGACATACTTTGCTCTAAAAACTGTCTGGCGGTCGGTTCCATCATATTTAACTTATTTTCGTTAATTAGCATGGTTTGTTTCTTTTGCCAGTCGGCCCATGCTTCTTTCGAAATGTTGTCGTAAATACGTTTTCCTAGCTCACCGGGGTAAAGCTGAAAATCTAAACCGTCGGCTTCTTTTTGTAAACGCTGGCAAAATACCACTCTACTCATTGTATGTCCTTAACCTATTCGATGCGCTAAAGCACATGCACTAATTGTTGAATGATTTTCTTAGTCGGAGCAGCTAAACCTACCTCAATAGGTTCGTTAAACATAAACCACTGGGCTTTTTGTTCTGCCACCTGCTTTCTGGGTACAGAGTTTACCACGGCAAACACCGGTGTTATATCCAAATGAAAATGGCTAAAGGTATGCCTAAACGCCGTTTGGGTTTCAAATGAACTGGCTTCAATACCTCGTTTGGCAAGTTCTGCTTCTGCACTTTCTATGTCTTGGGCTTCAATGAAACCATATAAACCGCCCCACAAGCCGCTAGAAGGCCGCTGCTCTAAATAAACCTGCTGTTGGAACAACGGCACTATAAGTAGCGTACTTCGCTCTGGAATCGCTTTTTTGGGCTTTTTACCGGGAAATTCTGTTTGTGCCCCTTGGGCATAGGCTAAGCAATCATGTTGTAACGGGCATTCATCACACTTTGGCTTACTGCGGGTACATACCATAGCCCCCAAATCCATCATCACCTGAGTGTAGTTGGCACTGCGTTTTTCAGGCGTATTCTTTTCTGCCACTTCCCACAACGCATTTTCTACCGCTTTTTGGCCAGGCCAGCCGCCAATAGCATAGTAGCGAGCAAGCACGCGTTTTACGTTGCCATCTAATATAGGGTGGCGCTGATTTCGTGAAATAGACAATACCGCGCCAGCAGTAGAGCGCCCTATTCCCGGTAAGGCAATAACATCGTCTATATTGTCAGGAAACGTACCGCCATGATCTTCTACTATTTGCTTCGCCGCTTTATGTAAGTTTCTAGCGCGGGCGTAGTAACCTAAACCCGTCCAATGATGCAGTACGTCATCTTGCGCTGCATTGGCAAGCTCTACCACGCTGGGGAAAGATTGCATAAACCGCTCAAAATACGGAATGACGGTGGTGACTTGCGTTTGCTGTAGCATAATCTCAGATACCCACACTTTGTACGGGGTAATATCTTGTTGCCATGGCAGATGCTTGCGGCCATGAATGTCGTACCAAGCAAGTACTCGCTCAGCAAAAGTATTTGGGGTAACCGTATTTGTCATAAAAACTGCGCAGTGAATGACCGTTAGCTACATTTAATAGCCATTAGGTTTTATTGATAAATGGCCTGCTATGTTAGCATGTGAAGGTATAAATGTATTTTAGGAGTCTTTGTGACCACCAGCGCCCCTGTTCTATTTTTACCCGGAACCTTATGCGATGAACGTGTTTGGTTGCCCGTTTGGCAACGCATGAAAATTTCCCAACGTCGCTATGTCCCCTTACAGTGGGCGGCGACTAAAGACGACATGCTAGCGCTTACTTCCGATCGCGTTATTCAAGATGAAAAAGTCCATCTGGTTGGCTTTTCCATGGGTGGCTACGTTGCCGCGCTATGGGCATCGCAGAATATGGAGCACGTGGCGTCTATTACGCTTATTGGATACGATGCTAAAGGCTTATCGAAAGAAGAAATAGCAAGGCGCAAGCAGCTGGTCACTATGCTAAACAGTGGCGACTTTAAGCCAGAAAACCCAGCTTATTTCACGCGTTTTGTGCATCCAACTCATCAGGAAAGCCCTGATGTAATGGGCGTTGTACAATCTATGGCAGAAGATTTAGGTAAAAATACTTTGCTGGCTCACACACAGGCCACATCGCCAAGGGAAGACTTTGTAAAAGCACTGGCGAAATCGAAAGTGCCCGTCAATATTATTGCAGCTGCTGACGATGAAGTTGTATCGCTTGCTTCGCTACAAACTGTGGCAGATAACATTGCCACAGCGAACATGTACAAGGTTGAAAATGCAGGTCATATGATGCTGCTGGAACAACCCGAAAAGCTTGCTACACTGCTTAGCAATTGTATAGATGTATAAAAAAACCGCATTTTATGCGCACTTTATTAAATATAGCGTTGCATAACATGCCGCTAACTGGATAATGCGCCACCAGTAAATTGGGGCAAGAAAGGTATTGCAAATGAGGCAATTCAAAAGCCAGGCCGAGGCTGAAGCCGCTGGTGTTCACGTAAGTAAAGTTAAAAGCTTTGTAAAGCGCGAAGGCCGCTTAACAAAAGCGCAAACCCGTGCCATTGAAGAATTTTGGCCAACCATGGGTATCGACTACCAAAATGCCGAACTGAATTTATCAGTGCTATTTGGCAGAACCGCGCCTGTTGTCATTGAAATTGGCTTTGGTATGGGCAAATCCTTGGTAGAGATGGCAGCAGCTGCCCCTGAGAAAAATTTTATTGGCATTGAAGTGCATCGCCCAGGCGTTGGTGCTTGTTTAGCTGAAGCTGGCGAACAGGGTTTAACCAACTTGCGTGTGATGGATCATGATGCGGTTGAAGTGCTTAAGAATATGATCCCAGATGGTGGATTATCTCGGCTTCAATTGTTCTTCCCCGATCCTTGGCATAAAAAGCGTCATCATAAGCGCCGTATTGTTCAACCCGAATTTGCTGCCCTTGTGCTAACCAAATTACAAAAAGGTGGCTGTTTCCATATGGCTACCGACTGGGAACCTTACGCAGAACACATGGCCGAAGTAATGAATTCAACTTCAGGCTATGCAAATACTGCACAAGAAGGTACCTATGTGCCTCGCCCTGAATACCGACCTATCACTAAATTTGAAACCCGTGGCCAAAAGCTAGGTCATGGTGTTTGGGATCTTATTTACGAGCGAGCGCAGTAATGATTTTAACGCCCCAAAGCCAACTATTAGAACGCAATATCAACATTTTCGAGCAAGGCGAATGGTTGTTTATCAATCCTTCAGATGCCTACTTCCTTGATGCCCTTAAGCATAAAAATGTAACGGTAATGCACCAATACTTCGACATATTTTCTGAATGTGTTCGTGTGATATCTTCATCCAGCTTTGATAGCCGAGATATTACTAAAGAGGGCTTTGAGGTAGTGCAAAAAGTGGGGGCGCACACTCATCACTTTACGCCATTTATGTGTAATGAACATACCCACACTGACGTGCTCATTTTTCTGCCTAAAGCGAAATCTCATTTCCAAATGTTATTGCGTATGGCAGCAGGTATGGTGGGTCAAAATGGCCGTATCCATGTAGTGGGCGAAAATAAGGGCGGTATAAAAAGCGCGGCTAAACTCATGCAACCTTACGGGGTTACGCATAAAGTGGACTCTGCCCGTCACTGCAGTTTAATTACCACCATTGTTGAACAGCCTCACTTAGCATTTGAACCAGAAGCTTGGCTTGAAACCGACACTTATGAGATTGGCAATACAAGCTGGCCTGTGTGCTCTTTACCTGGCGTATTTAGCCATGGCGAACTCGACAAGGGCACTAAACTACTACTAGAAAAACATACCTCGGGTATGAGCGGCAACGTATTAGACTTTGCTTGTGGTGCTGGGGTAATTGCTAGTTACTTAATGCTGACCTACCCTCACCTAAAAATGCAGCTGTCTGATATTAGCGCGCTTGCCATTTATGCCAGCGCGATGACATTAGCGGCCAATGGTCAGTCAGCCACCTTGCATGCTGCGAATGGTTTGTATGGCATCGAGGGTAAAGTTCAACATATTGTCACCAACCCACCATTTCATACTGGGCTTAAAACCGACTACACCATTACTAAGCGGTTTATTGAAGATGCTCGTAAAATGCTAAGTCAAAATGGCACTTTGCAAATGGTTGCCAATCGTTTTCTGCCCTACCCGGGGCTATTATCTGAACACTTTCCACGCGTGTTAACCACTGCACAAACCACACAATTTTCGTTATATCAGGCTGCATAGTAATAGCACTTTTGCTAGAGCCTGTGCTAACGTAAATAGATTCCCCCTATATTCGATATATGGGGCTGAAGATATGTCAGCCCTAATTCGCGCAACAGCTATAGAGCCCACTCAGAGGCCATAGGCGCGTTCATATAATACGAGGCGTTCGTGTGAAAATTGTATTCGCTATCTCTGAAGTAGAAGAACTGGTAAAAACAGGTGGCTTAGCAGATGTAGGCAAAGCACTTCCACTTGCATTAAAAGACGCAGGAGAAGACGTAGTTATTGTTATGCCTTACTACAAGGTATTGGCAGACTCGTTAGATTTACCCTCGGCATGTGAAACACAAACGCTGTTCACCGAGTACAAAGTATATAATTTCGAAGTGCGTGTTATGGACTGGCATGGCATACCCGTATATTTTGTCGATTACCCTGAATACTTTATGCGTGAAGGCTTGTATTCCAACGCATACGAAGCCTATGAAGATAATGGCGAGCGCTTTTGTTTCTTTAGTGGCGCAGTATTGGCTACCCTTCAAGCTATCAATTATTCGCCAGACGTTATCCATTGCCACGATTGGCATACGGCCATGCTGCCTTACCTGACTGCTTACGATAACACAGGCTTTTTTGATAAAACCCGTACCGTGTTCACTATTCACAATGCCGCGTTTCAAGGGGTAAACCTACTAGAAAAAGTACCGTTTCTACGCCACCACCCCGGCATACTGGCACAGGTTCATGGCGGTTATATCAATATGCTGCAATCGGGGATCGAGTTTGCGACAAAAGTAACTACGGTAAGCCCCCATTACGCGCAAGAGCTGTTAACCGACCTAGGCAGCCATGGCTTACACGAGCGTTTGGTTAGACGCAAAACCGACCTTTCTGGCATATTAAACGGGTGCGACTATACGCAGTGGAACCCCGCTACAGATTCGTTTTTGCCAGAACATTATGACGTAGACAACTTACTGCCTAAACAAACCTGTAAGCACGCCCTACAAGAAAAGTCCGGCTTGCCGATGAATGTAAGCATTCCACTTATTGGTATGGTGTGTCGTCTTACCGAGCAGAAAGGGTTTGGCTATATTCTGCCTATTCTTGATGAACTGGTTCAGCATAATGTGCAAATCGTTATAGTAGGTACTGGCGATCCTAAAATGTGTATGGATTTAGGTGAATTTGCACAAAATCACCCTTCTCAGTTCGCTTTTATTAATGGGTTTAGCTCAGAGCACGCTCACCTAGTTGAGGCCGGCGCTGACTTTTTCTTAATGCCATCGCAGTTTGAACCTTGTGGGCTGAATCAAATGTACAGTTTGGCCTACGGCACCATTCCTATCGTGCGAGCGGTAGGTGGCTTAAAAGACACTGTGGTGGACAACCGCCATAGCGAAGACGCTACCGGCTTTGTTTTTGAACAACCACGCCCTGAAGCCCTGCTTGCCTGTATTCGTCGCGCTTTACTGTTTTATTACGAGCATCCAGTGAAGTTCAGAGAAATGCAGCAAAGAGGCATGAACACCCGCTTTACGTGGGAACGTGCAGCGGGTGAATATATAAAACTTTACGAATCTATGTTCGTTTAAGTATTTACCCTTTAGTGGCTTGTATGGCGTTTCTTTCTTTTTGTTAAAGAATGCGCCACTATTATTGAGCGTTCATTGAATTAGAAAATCTGATAATCAGCATGACAGATCGGGCTATAAAACTTTCTATACGAAGTTTATTTTTGTGGGTGGTAATGACCATCGCCGCAATTTCGCTGGTAAGTACCTCCGGTTTGTCCATCTACACCCAAATAAATGCTTATCGATACGAATTGGATAACCGCGCGAATCTACTATCTAAGATGACCGCCAATGCGGTTGCCAGCCCGCTAAGAAATTCTAGCCAAGCATTGGTGGAAGAGTCTTTGCAATTCTTAGATGCTGCTGACAAAGTGTTAAACGTTCATATCTATAAAACCTTACCGGATGACTCTAACACCTTAAGCGCCGTTGAACGTTTTGCTTCATACAACAAAGGCGGCCAGTTACTTATTCCTGGAAAGCAAAAACAGCTAGTCAATCTAGATCAAACTCCCTTACTTACTGAAGATAATGATTATCTAGAAAGTAGTCGGGAAATTTTTGACCAAGAGACCAATGAAGTTTTGGGATGGGTTTATCTTCGCATGTCTGCAGACGGGTTTAGCCAGCACGTTATTAAAACGGTTCTGGTTAACCTTGGGATTATGCTTTTCTTACTCGTATTCAGCTTTTTGCTAGCATTGCGTTTTCAGCGCCGTGCCACCGCGCCTATTGAAAAGCTTTCTTTTTTCTTACAACGCACTTCTAGGCAGCGGGACTATTCAGCACGCGCAGAACCGTCGAATATTAAAGAAATAGACGTGCTGTCTGATGATGTGAATATTATGCTATCTCGCATACAAGAATACATGCACAAACAGCGTCAGGCTGAAGAGCAGCACAGAAAGCTGAATGCCAGCTTAGAAGAAATGGTAAGCCAACGCACTAATGCATTGAAAGACGCGAACCAAGAATTAATTCAAACGCTTGAAAAGCTACATGAATTTCAACGTCAAATTGTACAAAATGAAAAAATGGCGTCGTTGGGTGACATGGTTGCCGGGGTTGCCCACGAAGTTAACACCCCCATCGGTTTAGGGGTTACAGCCTCTACGATGATGCTCGACCGACTTGCGGTTATTGAAAGGGATTTTGAGAACAAAACCTTAAAAGCCAGTGCCATGAAACGCTTCATGGATGAAAGTCATGAAAATTTAAACATCATTTATCGCAATTTGAACCGCGCAGCCGAGCTAATTTCCAGTTTTAAACAGGTTGCAGTGGATCAATCGAGCGAAAGTAGCCGAACTTTTTGCTTTGCACAGCTAGTTAATGAGATACTACTGTCGTTACAGCCTCGCTTAAAAAAATTACAACACAACATCAACGTAGATTGCGACCCTACCTTATGCGTTGAAACGAAGGCTGGTCCTATTAATCAAATCATTATTAACCTTATTATGAATTCGGTTATTCATGGGTTTGAGAACATAGAAAAAGGCCAGATTGATATCTGTGCTGAATTAATTACAACAAACAAGCTAAAGTTAGTGTATCGGGATAACGGCATCGGGATCCCATCAGATATTCGTAAACGTATTTTCGACCCTTTCGTAACCACAAAACGTGGACAAGGGGGGTCTGGATTAGGCATGCACTTAGTGTACAATTTAGTCACTCAAGCGCTCAATGGCTCTATCTCAATTACCAGTGAAGTTGGTAGTGGTGTAGAATTTGTTATTGTTTTTCCTGTTTCCAGTGCGAAAACGTCATAATACCTGTATAACTATTGAACTTTGCTTGAAATTTGTTGGCTAACCCCAATACCTTGAATTTAGTAATATTCGATAGTAACTTGCATATAAGTAAACGAATATTAAAATTTAATCAGTAATTGCTTAAACCGATTTTATAAAGAGTGTAAAACACCATGCAGACGCCAAATGTGTTAATTGTTGAAGATGAAGTGGTCACACGTACCACGCTAAAGAGTTTATTCGAAGCAGAAGGGTACAATGTATTTGAAGCTGAAAATGGTGATCAAATGCATGACTTCTTTGAAAATCACGCAATTAATTTGGTTATTATGGATATTAACCTGCCAGGTAAAAATGGCCTAATTTTGGCGCGTGAAGTACGTGATCGTAAAAATGTAGGTCTTATTTTCCTTACTGGCCGTGATAACGACGTTGATCGTATCTTAGGTCTGGAAATTGGCGCAGATGACTATCTAACCAAGCCTTTCAATCCTCGTGAACTGACTATTCGTGCGCGTAACTTATTATCTCGCACCACAAACTCTGCAGAAGACGATGATTTACCAAGCCGTGTAAACTTCAATGGCTGGATTTTGGATGGCGACAGCCGTTCACTTATTTCACCAACAGGTAAAGAGTTCCGTTTACCACGCAGTGAATTCCGTGCACTACATTTATTCCTTAGCAACCCAGGTAAAATTCTTACCCGTGAACAGCTAATTATGGAAATGACAGGTCGTGAACTTCGCCCTAACGACCGTACAGTAGATGTAACTATCCGCCGTATTCGTAAGCACTTCGAATCAGATCCTTCTGATGAAGAATTGATTGTAACCATTCACGGTGAAGGTTACCGCTTCTGTGGCTCTGTCGACGGCTAATTAGCCCAAGTAGAGACACCAACGGTAATTACCGTTGTAAGTAATAGCCTGATTAAATACCAAAAAGCCGCTCAATAGAGCGGCTTTTTTACGTCCAAGATCGATAATGTAAGTTTTGAACGCACTTAAGCTTAGCTAGCGTGCGATGCTCTTATGAGCATGCAGTAAAAGATAAAAAATACCGATAGGCTTTTTTCTCTAACAAAAAGGCTTTGTGCGTACTTGGGCTCCACGAGTCATCGCCGCCTACCCCCATGTGAGCATGGTCGATGTACACGTAAGTACTGTCGGCAGTAGTTAAGTCGCAGGTGTGCTTAGCTTCATCAAGCTGCTTTTGCCCGTACGGGCTTACAGCAAAGTGAAAATCACCCGCTACTTTTACAGCGTTAATACTAAGCTCTCGACAATCACTACGAAGCCCATTGTCGGTAGGAAAGATGTAAGGTGTATGCATACTTGCAATACTTTCACTGTAACTACCAAACCTTGCTGCTGCTAGTCGGTCGGGATAATTTTCAAATGGCCCTAACCCCTTCCACTGAATATTAGCTTCAGACTGACTTGAATGAGGTACTGCCCACTGTAAACCGATACGCGGCATAGGTGGCAACGTATCGGCTAACTTAACCTGAACATCTAATGCTAATGTACCTGTTGCATCTACGCGGTAACACCAACTTGTAGCAGCGACTAGCGCATTGTTGTGATGGTAGTTAAACAGTGCCGTAACACGCACATCTTGTGTGCTTTCAATCACATCTACACCTGCACAGCTGCGTTGCCACTGGCCTATTCCTGCGCGGCGCCAGCGCGACTCCCATGCATTTGGATCGGGGTTATCCACTTCACTTACGCCAATATCATTATCTAACGGTGCCCTGAAGAAGTTATCTTCAAGTGGTGCACTAAGCTGCTCTTCGCCATTGGCTAACCAAGAAGTAAGTAACCCAGTGTTAGCATTAATAGCAAAACTAGTATTCGCGACTTGGATATTCACGTTAGATTCGCTGCGCTCTACCGTGACTCTATCTTGAGCTTTGTTCTCGCCTTTATTTTCAGCATTGGTAGCGCTTGCTGATGTCAATACAGATAAACCTGCGGTATTGGCAATCTCGAACTGCTCTGTATCTAATACATGCCCAGCATTCGCCCAGTCACAATCATTTTTAAGCACCACATCAATATTAAGGTGGTACGTCGCATCAGGCACAAACTCTATTTTAGGGGTTATCACAAGTGTTTGTGACGACTGGGGGCTAATACTTAACGTTTCAGTGCCGTTGGCAACGCACTCGCCGTTTTTAAGCCATTGCCATTGCAGAGCTTCGTTATCGGTTGAGCGGAATACATAGTCGCTTGCGATGGTTAACTGATAACTGCCAGCTTGTTCGTTCTGTAAAGATTTAAGCGTGAATGCTAAATGCTGTTGGCAGTATTTCGCTTCAAATAAAGCAGGGTGCGGCGTGCGATCAGGAAACAGCAAACCATTAATACAGAACTGACGGTCGTTATCGGTATCATCAAAGTCGCCTCCGTAGGCCCAATAGGCCTCACCGCTGTCTGTATGCTTCACTAAGCCTTGATCGACCCAATCCCAAATGAAGCCACCTTGCAAACGTGGATAGTCTTTAAATGCCTGCCAGTAGTCCGCAAAGCTTCCTAAACTGTTCCCCATGGCATGAGCGTACTCACACAAAATAACAGGGCGGGTTTCACCAGGTAGTGATAACCATTTTTTAATCGCCCATTTAGGTACGGCATCATCAAGTACATCGGTATCTACCCGGGCATACATAGGCGCGATAATATCGGTTGCGGTAGTATTCGCACCACCGCCTTCGTATTGCACAGGTCGTGAAGGGTCAAAGGCTTTAGACCAACCGTACATAGCATCTTGGTTTGGTCCATGACCACATTCATTACCTAATGACCAAATAATAATAGACGCGTGGTTTTTGTCCCGCTCTACCATTTGCGTATAACGGGCTAAATAAGCTCCTGCCCACACCGCATCTCTCGATAAACGCCCCATCGGGAACATACCGTGGGTTTCAATATTGGCTTCATCTACTAAGTACAATCCATATTCATCACACAGTTCGTACCAACGCGGATGATTGGGATAGTGGGCGGTGCGTACCGCATTGAAGTTGTTTTGCTTTAAAAGCTTAATATCTTCAATCATGTCGGCTTCATTTACCGCATGACCTTTGCTTTCATGATGCTCGTGTCTATTTACACCACGAATAAGAATAGGCTTTCCGTTCACGCACAACTGGCCATCAAGCATATCTACCTGACGAAAACCTATGTTGTAGCCTTCGGCAACAACCACCTCACCTGCGTCGTTAAACAAAGTGACAACTAGGCGATACAAATAAGGAGTCTCGGCCGTCCATTTCTTTGGTTCTGTAACCGCTAGCGATTGAAAAATCACATCATCCCACCCGCCTTTCTCATCTATACGGCGGTTGTTGGTGCCTGACACTGCTTGTTCGGTAACGGCGGTTTCACCATCAAACAACTGAATGCCCACGGTATAGCTTACTGGTGCATTAATCGCGGTACGCACTTCTAAGCTGCCGTCCCGATAACACGCATCTAGTTTTGGTGTGGCAAATACATCTTGAATATGATGCTGAGGTTTCGTTACCAATACCACATCGCGGAATATACCGCTTAACCACCACATGTCTTGATCTTCTAAATAGCTTCCATCAGACCAGCGAATAACCATTACCGCTAAGCGATTTTCACCCACCTTTAAAAAAGGCGTTAAATTAAATTCGGCCGGTAAACGGCTATCTTGCGAATACCCCACATATTCGCCATTGCACCATAGATGAAAGGCACTATTAACCCCTTCAAACACAATATGATTACGCAGCTGTACTGTTTCTTCGCTTACCGTAAACGTTTTGCGGTAGCAGCCTGTGGGGTTATCGCTAGGTACTTCTGGCGGGTTTACCGGAAAAGGATATTTAACATTGCAGTAAATAGGCTTATCAAACCCCTGCATTTGCCAGTTTGAAGGCACGACAATAGGCTGCCAGTTTGCAGATTCAGGCAGTGCGTCAGACAATACCTCGCTCAATAAGTCTTCTGTAACGGCCTCAGGTTGGGGATATAATCTAAAATCCCACTCGCCATTCAAACTTTGTTTTTGCGCATTAGCGTTATGTTTAGCATCTTCTTGAGTTAAAAAACCGTTTAATGGACTATGTCCATTCACGCGATTTCTTTGAAATACGACAGGGTTTTGCCAATCTTTTTGCGCAACAACTTGAGCAACATTTGCCATTACTGGCTCCTTTTACGATAAGGTTTTTTAATAACAGGTGAAATATAGCGGAAACACGCGCAATCCTTTATGCTTGTTTCTCTCTTTAATTTATCCAAAACTCTCATTTTACAATTATGCAACCTACTAGCTTAGCTTCTTCTGGCTCCCAAGATATGTATGCGCAGAGAACCTTTCGCGATATCGTGAATATTGGGCCACACTGCCTTGAACGCTTTATAGACAGTACAAATGCGCCAGAAATTAAAGCGCTAGACATTGAGTTGGCGGGTTGCTCGAATTTATCGGGTACTTATCAAGTAGGCAGAGTTACCCCTCCTAACCACACTATTTTTTATTCATTAAAAGGCAGCGGTAAAATACTCACCCCGTCTGGCGAGTACGCTCTACCAGCTTCAAGTGTGATTATTTTGCCAGCGCACCAAAGTTTTGAAGTACAAATTGATCAATTTGATGAAACCAGCGCAACGCCGGATGCAACTGAAGTAACGAAAAACGAAGCCAGTGAAGTACAAGATAGAGTTAACGCTGAGAAAGCGCCGCAAGCTCAAATAGAGCAAAGTTCAGAGCCAGCGCCGCGTGCGGAGCAAGAGCAGTGGGACATTATTTGGCTTAATTTATCTGACTGCCCTCGATGGCAGCATTTTTTTGATGTAGAACACCCTGTTCAACACAACATTGAATTGTCAGGGCTGCATCACGCGATGGAATTACTGTATTTAGAAACCAACAGCCAGCATCGACAGGCGGTTATTCCCATTATTCAGCAATATTTGCAGCATATTGCCACCCCGGTGAAAAGCACGCATCAAGTACGATTATCGGCCCTATTTGCTGCGGTAGAAAAGCAATTGCAGTTCAATTGGGATATAGACGCCTTGGTAGACAAAGTACACTACTCGGCCCCTCACCTACATAGGCTATGCCTTGCACAGTTTGGTCGAAGCCCCATGCAGCATGTTATTTATCTGCGCATGGTAAGGGCTAAAAATTTACTGATAAGCACGCAATGGCCCATTGCTTATATTGCCAACTATGTGGGCTACAGCAATGTGTTTACGTTTTCGAAGCGGTTTAAAAAGTCACAAGGGATGCCGCCCAGCGAATTTCGCCAGCGGCAGTCTTTACATTAAGCAAGTTCGTTCAAACGCGCTAGATAAACCGAGAGGGTTTGAACGACTTAAATCGAAACAGAGAAACTAGCTTCCTGCTATTTTCATCTGATTAATAAGAATAGAACCGGTATGCACACTACCGCGCAAATCTTTGTCTTTACCTATTGCTACAATGCCTGCGAACATATCTTGTAAGCAGCCTGCAATGGTGACTTCATGGACTGGGTATTGAATAACACCATTTTCTACCCAGAACCCAGCTGCACCGCGAGAATAGTCGCCGGTCACTGTGTTCACGCCCTGCCCCATAAGCTCGGTAACGTATAAGCCAGTGCCCATTTCTTTTAGCAAGTCGCTGTCGCTATGACCTGTGTCGCCCACTAACCAGTTGTGTATGCCACCTGCGTGACCATTGGTTTGAGTGTTTAGCTTACGAGCCGAATAGGTGGTGTAAAGATAAGTAGAAAGCTTTCCACCATCAACTATTGTCATGTCTTTACAAGCAACGCCTTCATTGTCGAAGCTAGAACTCGCTAATCCCGACTTTATAAATGGGCGTTCTTCAATGTTTAGCCATTCAGGAAAAATTTGTTTACCTAAACTATCTAACAAAAACGATGAACGACGATACAAACTACCACCGCTAATAGCCCCCACATAATGCCCGAATAAACTAGACGCTATGTCTTTGTGCAACAGAATAGGCACCTGAGCCGTATTAATCTTACGAGCCCCCAAACGCTCTACAGTGGCTTTTGCCGCTTCTTGCCCAATAGATACTGCAGATTGCAACAAAGGCGCTTGACGGTCTACTGTGTACGCGTAATCGCGCTGCATATCACCGTCTTGCGAACCAATTACCATACAGCTTAAGCTGTAACGGCTACTTGGATACCCAGCATTAATACCGTGGGTATTACCGTAAACACGCATACCAAGGTTAGCGTTATACGATGCACCGTCTGAATTTGTAATGCGAGGGTCGTAACCTAATGCCGCAGATTCCGCTTCAATCGTGGTGGCAATGGCTTTCTCGGTATCAAGCTCTTGCGGGTGATATAAATCTAAATCGGGGAATTCTGTGGCCATAAGTTCAGCATCGGCAAGACCAGTACAAGGATCTTCACTGGTGTACTTCGCAATATCTACGGCTTTTTCCACGGCCCGGGTAAGGGCTTCTTTGCTTAAGTCAGCCGTTGATGCGCTGCCTTTTCGCTTACCTACGTAAACACTAATGCCCAAGCCGCCATCGTTAGTAAACTCTACGTTTTCAACTTCTTGCATACGTGAAGATACCGCAATACCTTCCACTTTTGACATGCTTGCTTCTGCTTGGGTTGCCCCATTTTTTAGGGCTAATTTCAGTACATCATCGACGACATTCTGAATTTCTGATAACTGTTGCTCAATTTGCATAGTAAGTTTCGCTGTCTAAATCCGACTGTGATAGTTACAATTTAGCTAAAGTGTAACACTTATGAGTTTGAAATGAGCGATCAGAAATCTAAATCACGACAACAATCTAAGTTAGAAAGCGCCGAGCCAGAAGAAGAGCTCATTAGTAAAAGCGAACTAAAGCGCCAATCTAAAGACTTACAAAAGCTAGGGCAAACCGTAGTAAACCTTACCCCTGCCCACTACGCCACCATTCCGCTTGATGAAGAATTGAAAGATGCGCTAGATATTGCACGTGTCATCAATAAGAAAAAAGACGGTTACAGAAGGCAACTTCAGTTCATTGGTAAGCTACTTAGACAAAGGGATAATTCCCCTATTGAAGTCGCCTTGGCTAAAATAACCCATCAACATCAAGCAAATAACGCTGCGTTCCATGAATTAGAACGTGCTCGCGAAGATGTGATCACTCGTGGTGACGATGCCATTCAGGGGCTTATTGAACAATACCCTGAGCTAGATAGACAAAAATTAAGGCAGTTCCATCGCCAAGTGAAAAAAGAGCAAGAAAAGAATGCTCCTCCTAAAGCTTACAGGGAGTTATTCCAATATTTAAAAGACGTTACTCAAAAAGAGTAGCAACATAAGGAGAGGTATATGGGGCGGCTTTTAGCGGCATGTGCTTTCGTTTGGGTATTGTCGGGATGTAACGGTACCTCGGGGGCAAACGGCGACGACCCCTTTGGCAGTGCGGATGGCGACGATAGTACCACCTCCCCAGTTGTAGCACTCTCACTTGAGATAGGCGACGCAGACTGTAATACGGTTAATCAGGCTAGTTTCAATATTGGTGATACTGCCTGCATTACTGCGACCATTACCGAAGATGGTACGGTGTTAGCCGGGGAAATAGTCAGTTTCACAAGCGGTATAGGCACACTCTCTGTTAGCGATAAGCTCACTGACAGTAACGGTGAAGCCAGTGTGTATTTAGACTCAGATAGCGCTATCGCTGGTGCTAGCACGATAACCGCTACATACGACAGCACCTCGTCAGAAGCAAATATTGAGTTTTTAATTGCCGACACCGATACCGTATTTTTACCCACCCTTTTGCTCACCTTAAGTGACAGTGCAGGCAATCAAGTCAGTAGAATTACCGCTGATGAAACGGGCACCCTTAGCGCGTCGCTGATAAATATCGATGACACCCCAATTACAGATGCCATTGTTAGCTTCCAGGTATCTCGCGGCTCGGTAAGCATAGATGATGCGCTAACTACTAGTGACGGCCTTGCCAATAGTCAGTTACTCCCTACCGACGATGACCTAGGTGCTGGCACCGCCACTGTGTCATACGTTTATAATGAGCAAACCCTAACCGCTACACTCAATTATGAAATTCAGTCTTCTGCGGTAACCGATGAGGTTATTCAAATTGGTACGTTTGATAACGGCGAATTTGTCGCTGGTTTATTAGGGGTAGACGGTTACACCACGGACGAAGACGTTGTCATTGCCGCTGGCGCAACCCTGGGTATTAACGTAGCACTGGTTAATTCTGAAGGCGAAACTTATGCCACCAGCATTCCCGTTACCTTTAGCTCTGTTTGTGTGGCGAACGATAGTGCCGATATTGATGAAACCGTATTTACCGCAAGCGGACAAGCCCGCTCTACATTTCAAGACAACAGCTGCGCGGGAAATACCGGCTTCGACGACGAAATAAGTGCAACGGTTACTATCAATAGCAGTACGTTAAGTGTGTCCCGCTCTATAGAAATTCTGCCTGAAACCGCAGGTAGCATCGCCTTTATCGATGCGTCTCCGTCATCGATTGTAATCAGTGGTACGGGCGGTCAAGATGCAAGCTCAGTATCAAGAGTAACTTTTCAAGTTAATAGTGCGCTGGGTAACCCGCTTGCTCAACAAGAAGTGGCGTTTAGCTTAAACAGTAATATTGGTGGCCTGGCGCTTTCCCCTGACACTGCACTGACTAACTCTGAAGGCCAAGTCAGCACTTTTGTGACAGCAGGTAGCGTACCTACTGCCGTTCGCGTTACTGCTGTTACTGAAATTGATGATACTAGCATTCAGTCTCAGTCTGACTTGCTTAGCGTGAACACTGGGTTGCCAGATCAAAACAGTATTAGTTTGTCGCCATCGAGTTTGAACCCTGAAGCGCACACCATTAATGGCAACGAACTGACCATTACCGCTAGCGCGGCTGATGCTTTTAACAATCCAGTGCCAGACGGCACCACGCTAAACTTCACCACCGAAGGCGGGTTAATTGAACCAAGCTGTACCACCCAAAGCGGCAGTTGCAGTGTGACTTGGACAAGTGCCGAGCCAAGAGTCGCCGATCACCGAATTACGGTAATGGTGACAGCGGTAGGCCATGAAACCTTAATAGATGCTAATGGCAATAACCTATACGACGATGCTGATGGCGGCGCCATTACCGGCAGCACGGGTAACGGACTTTCCATTTTGCTTCCTGATACCACCGGCTTTATCGATTACCCTGAAGCATGGAGAGACGATAACGAAAACGGTAGCTATGACGCCACAGAGCCCTTTTTCGATTACGACAGTTCAGGTGACTTTACCCTGGCCAATGGACTATTTGATGGCCCGCAATGCGATGCCACAAGCTGCGGAAATAGCGCGCTGCATGTGAGGCGTGCCATGGTGATTATTATGTCATCGTCATCTGCATTACTCACGTTTAACAGCAGTACCGATGAACTAGCGAACAATACTAATCCGCCTGGGTTAACGCCTGTGTTGAGTATCCCAAGAGGAAGCAATGCGTTGCTATCGTTAGCGTATTCAGATACCGCCAATCAGCCATTAGCGGAAGATACCGAAATTAGCATTACAAGCTCTGAAGGAGGTATTTCAGGTTCACTTGAAGCCACAGTCCCTTCTACCAACGCGGCAGGTAACAGACAACTATCCTTCGTACTGACTAATCTATTAGATGAGTCGGAAGCCAGCACCAGTGCGATTGTAAGTGCGCTAGTGACCTCTCCCAGTGGTGTTACTACCAGTCTTGATATGGTAGTCACTTTAGAATAGAAGGCTCTTTCGCAGCTAACATGCTGCACTGACCGTATATAGACAGTCATAAATATTGCAATAAAAAAAGGCGCCAACCGGCGCCTTTTTCGAATTCTCACACTAGCGTAACGCGTAATTTACGCCGTTCCGCCCACAGTAAGCTCGTCTATTTTCAATGTAGGTTGGCCTACGCCAACAGGCACGCTTTGGCCGTCTTTACCACACACGCCAACGCCGTTGTCTAATGCCACATCGTTGCCAATCATGGAAATCTTCTGCATAACTTCAGGGCCATTTCCAATCAAAGTAGCGCCTTTAACTGGTGCGGTAATTTTACCATTCTCAATGAGATATGCTTCTGCACTAGAAAATACGAATTTACCTGATGTGATATCAACCTGCCCACCCGCAAAGTTAGGCGCGTAAATACCTTTTTCGATAGAGGCGATAATCTCTTTCGGATCGTACTGCCCTTCTAGCATGTAGGTATTGGTCATGCGCGGCATAGGTAAATGCGCATAAGACTCGCGACGACCGTTTCCAGTTGGCGCAACACCCATTAGCTTAGCGTTATGCTTATCTTGCATGTAGCCTTTAAGAATGCCATCTTCAATAAGTACATTGTGCTGTGTTGGTGTACCTTCGTCATCTACCGACAACGAACCACGACGATCAGCTAATGTGCCATCGTCTACTACTGTTACACCCTTTGCAGCTACTCGCTGACCAATCTTCCCGCTAAAGGTAGATGCACCTTTACGGTTAAAGTCGCCTTCAAGACCATGACCCACCGCTTCGTGTAACAATACACCAGGCCAGCCATTACCCAATACTACCGGCATAGCACCCGCTGGTGATGCCACCGCTTGCATATTAACCCGGGCCATATGCAAGGCGTCGTCAGCTAATTGCTCATAGTAGGGGCGACCGTCTTTATCTGACTCGAAAAAGGAATAGGCGTATCTACCGCCAGCACCCGCGCTGCCACGCTCACGACGATCACCGTCTTCAAGCAACACAGAACAATTAAGGCGAACCAAGGGGCGGATATCGGTGGCAAATGTACCATCACTGGCAGCCACTAAAATTTCTTCGTATACACCACTAATGCTCACTACAACCTGATTGGCTGATGGCTCTTGCTGCCTAACATACGCGTCCACGGCTTTTAGCAAAGAGATTTTCTCTGCATCTTGCATGGCGAGAATAGGGTTTTTCTCACCGTAGCGCGCTTGATAGTCGCTACGCCCTAACGATGATACTTTTTGCGAACCGCCATCCGGGGCAATACTGCGCGCAGCGTTGCACGCCTTTACCAAGGCATCTTCGCTGATTTCATCTGAATAGGCGAAACCGGTTTTTTCACCGCTGATGGCGCGAACGCCAACACCACGTTCAATGTTATAGCTACCTTCTTTTATAATGCCATCTTCGAGCACCCAACTTTCGTGTTGGCTCGACTGAAAATAAAGATCAGCATAATCGGTATCGTGACGATGGATACCCGAAAGGGCTTTTTCTAGCGACGCTACATCTAGTCCAGAGTCAGACAGTAAATGGCGTTCAACAGATTTAGACAAAGTGACTCCTGAATCGGTTATGTTCGGCAACCGGCATATTTTGTTTAATGGCTTGTCGCGTTTCAATATTAACACTGGTTTGAATGACACCAATATTTTGAGGTAGCTCGCTCAAGGTTTCACCCCACGGCGAAACCACTAGGCTGTGACCAAAGGTTTCACGGCCATTTTGGTGCTCACCGGTTTGATTAGCGGCTACTACATAGCATTGTTTCTCAATGGCTCGCGCTTTCACTAACGTGTGCCAGTGCGCTTCACCTGTTCTTTGCGTAAAGGCAGCAGGCAACACTAAAATATCGATATCCCCCATGGCGGTAAACAAGCCTGGAAAGCGCACATCATAACATACCGCTAGCCCAATGTTGCCAATTGGGGTTTTTACCGTAACAACTTCACTGCCTGGGTTTGTAAACTTAGATTCTTTGTAGCTGCCCGTATTGTCATCAACCGACACATCAAAAAGGTGAATTTTACGATAGTCGGCCAATACTGTGCCGTCTGGGCCAAACAATAAACACGCTGCTGAAAACTTTGACGCATCATTGGTAGCCATAGGAAATGTGCCCGAAACAATGTAGCACTCATGGGCTTTGGCTAGCGCCGATAAACGTTGCTGAATCAGCCCTTCATCTTTGACTTCGGCGGCATTGAGTAGCTCGCCATCTTTGGTACCAAAACAGGCAAAGCATTCTGGCAATACCACCAAGCTGTCTTTTGGGACTTGTTCGTTGGCAAGCGCCTGCTCTACATGATTCAAATTGTCTTCTACACTGGGTGTAGATGTCATTTGAACTGCAACTAGATTAACCATCGATAACCTCCATTTTTACTCTGCGTAAATCATCTTCGGTAAGCGGCCGATCTAATGGCGAAGTGCTTTCTGGCGACACATTCGCCGGTAAGCTTATATCTTTACTATGTCGTTCTACTTCTTCGAACTGCGGATTAGTAATGGTACCAGAAACCTTATAGTTCACGTTCGAGATAACTTTAGCAGATGTTAACACTTGATCTAACGCCAGCGCAGCCAATGCGGTTGGAGGCGTAGCTAAAAAGTACACTAAAAAGGGCAAGTTGCCCGTTACATTAGGGGCAAAGGTTATATTGTAATTAAGGCCACCGGTATTTAAATTGGTATACCCTTTAATTTCAATCTCACCTGCACCGCCGTCTATTTCAGTATCGTCGGTAAAGGCGGTACCGTCCGCAATTTGTAGGCTTCCACCCATTTTGTCGTAGAAGAAACCCGTGGCAAATACATCTCTAAAATCTAGGCTTAACTTACGTACTAATGAGTTTAGGCTGAATAATGTGAATATGCGCGACCCTTTATCACTGACCTCAGTGAGATAACCATCAGTGAGGGCCCAATCTACGTCACCACTTAGTTTGTCTAACGAAAAGTCGAATGGAGCGGAAGGCCAACCCAAATCAAATTTAACATCGGCTTCAGAGTCTTTAATACCCGACGTTATTCCTCGTTGCTTTAACATTTGGCCTACATCAGGGGAAGAAAGCGTGCCGTTTAAACGGGTGGTGATGTCGCCGTTTTCATGCTGCCAGTATCCGGTTGCAGTTACATCGGCACTGGAAGAGCGCGTGAGTAATTGTCTTATTTGCAATCCTTGGTCTGTTTTCGCTACATCAAGGGTGACTTCGCCTAAATCGAGACCATGAACACTACACACATTGCAATAAAAGTAGATAGGTGGTACATCTAGCGGGTCAACCTCCACGACTTCAGCTTGCTGCTTAGCAATTTCGATTTCTTCTACCGGTGTCTCGTTTAATTCAGTTTCAGTCGCAGGTTTATCCAGTACTAAGTAATCAGCATTAATATCGATACCTTGGTTATTAATATCGTTATTCACCCTAATAGTTGCTCGCGCTTTTGCCGCATCCACCTGTAGCAGCCAATCTTTGTCTTGTTCTCGAGCGGTTAAAGACACGTTATTCAGTGAGTGCCCCCACCCTGTTAAGGTATCTGCAGTCACAAATATGCGTGATGGCACCCCGAAGATGTTTTGCTTTTGGGCACGGTTTTGTGTGGATAACGTATCGCTATTGGTATTCTTATTTGTTATGCCACTGGTGCTTGTATTAGCGGTTAAGCTCGCACTAGCATCGTCCATTTTGCTCGGCATAATCAGCGTCTGCAAAGTAGTGAACCATTCAACAATGTCGGCCTGCTCTAGGTTTGCAGCAATACTAAATCCGGTGCCTCTATCACCCACATTTGCGTCGCCCAGGGAAAGGAGTGCTCGAGAAAATTGCATTTCTTTATGGGGCAATACGCCGTCGAAATGAATGTTGTCACCGAGCCTTGCCTCTATATTGGACGCTTGTAGATTACCCTCACTGTTAATTTGTAGTGGCAGACTGGTGCCTTGAACAGTTGCAAACGGCGCTGGCAACAAGCTTTGGGTTGCCGTTAAATCGGCGTTAATTTGGGCATTATAGGAAAAGTCACTATTAGATAAGCTCAAATTAACATCGGCCTGCCAATGGGTTTCACCGTCTAGGTAATCAATAAGGTCGGTTTTCACATACTTCACTAGCGGGTGAACATGCCATAACCCTTTAAGGTTCACATTAACGTCGTAGCTATCGTTCTGACGCCCCTGGATTGACATTTCCACAGGCTGGCCCAATAAACTCGCAGTTAACCCGTTAGCGTCAATTTCTGCGTTGTCGAAGGTAAGCGTTCCGTTAGCATCATCGAACTGCATACGTGTGCTAGTAATATACACATCATTGTTGTTTAACTGAGCTTCGCCTCGAACACGTATATCTTTGCCTTTAAGCGGTATATCTAATGTTAAGCTTGCGGATAATGGTCCTGAAACTTGCACATCTTTATCGAGCACTTTGCCTAGCGAGCTGGCAATTGAAGACTGTTTCATTAACGAGGTTAACTTTTCCCCTGTTCCAGAACCGTCTGCTTTAATCGTTAACATTGAAGATGGGTGTAGACGTGGAATTTCTGCCGACATAGCCGCCACATCTATACCTGCTAACGTTCCTTTGTCACTTTCCATGACTAAGCCGGCATTTTCAAAACGTACCGACAAATCAAGTTCATTTAAAGCAGGCCATTTTGATGAAAACACAAAGTCGCTATCTTCAATATCGACATAAGCTTGAAAAATGCCGCTGTTGTCGTTAAACGGATAGTTTTTAGGATTACCGTGCCACAATACTTGCGCTTTGCTTATGCTACCTTCGCCAGCGAAGGCACGGGTAAGAAATTTATCGGTATTCACGCCCATTAACGAGGCAGGAAAGAAGTTATTTACGGCGTTTAACGCCAGAGGCTCAATATTGGCAAATATGTCTAGGTTGCCCGTGGTTAAATTGGCACGAAATGCGGGCTCTAACACTAACTGTTCACTGTCGAACACGAGCTCTTTACCCGTCATCACCCATTGCTTTTCGTCACCTACCGCTAGGGTATGAAAGTACAGGTTGGCGTTGAAGGCATTGATATCCAGATTTTGCTTAATAATATTGTCAGCAGATAAGGTACTGTTTTCACTTTTTAAGTAAACAGCGCCAGAATCTTTATACCAATAAATGTCGGCATCTAGCGAGGTAAGACCTGGGGTTTTGCCGGCTTGCTCCCACGACAAATCAAGTATTTTAGCGGTTAATTCCGGTTGGCGATGTCTGAATTGAAGTTCCAACGTGGCAAGTTGCCCAGTAGGATTTAACGCACGAATTTCCTCTTCGCTGGTGTCATCCATAAACAAGGGTAAAAGCATCAAGAATGGATTTATCTGAACCGGTTTTACAATGCTGACGACGGCGTCACCTGCATTTGTTACTTTACCTACGAAGTCAGCTTCAATGGTCTCGTGGCCAGAATCTACTACCAATTGATCTACCCTAACGCTCCACCCATCTTGGGTAGGTACAGCTTCAATGCTGCCACCACGAATACCTGTGACTAGCGTTGAGTATTCTTCTCCGCCCCATTCCAATAAACTTTCTTCAAACTGGGCTTGAACACCCGTAATGCCATTACTTTGTACATCGGCCCATATTTCAAAATTTGCTCGGCTTTCAGTCAGCGGACGTTTGGTTTTGATTAAGTCGCTCACCCAGGGTGAAATATCTAAATCTTCAGCGCGGGCATAAAACACCCCTTCAAAGGCATCTTTGTTGCCAGTCACATCAATAATGAAAGAAGCAGAATTCGACGATACATCGGCCACCTTCATTTGCCCTAAGCCTTGGTGACGTTTACCGCTGTTGTTCCAGGTTAACTGGTCGATGATGAAAGATTGAGTCTCGCCATTTTTAGAGAGGAGCACTTCCCCTTCTTCAAGAGAGAAGCTTTGAAGTTGTTCTAGAAATAAGCTTTTTAATGCATCAACAACAGGAAAGTTGTTATCGCCTGCACGCTCGAACCTATCGGCATCAACATCGAGCTTAAGGCCGCGAAGTTCAAAACGCGTAGATGAGATCATTTGTCGTCTCAAAGACTGCCAAAAATCTAATTCAACATAGACTTGACGAATATTGAGTCCGACAGGAGACGCATCACTTTGCGCCATGGAGACCGAATTTAAGACAATACTCGGCCCAGCGCGTTGCCATACTGCATGCACGCTGTTAATAGTAAGATTTACGCCATAGCGCTGGCTGATATAGTCTTCCAGCAGATGCTTGTTGTGTTCAATATGCGGCAGCGCATAGCGAGCGGCGCTGATTAACAGCGCGAATAGAACAAGCAGGATGGCAAGCAGCAACCATATTTTTTTAACTAAATAGGCTGCTACCGACGTTAAATTTGTCACACTTCGCCTTCGTATAGTTAATGCATTACATCATGACGACGTCGTACTTATCCTGGTTGTACAAGGTTTCGGTTTGTACTTTAATTTGCTTCGATACAAACACTTCCAGCTCTGCAAGCATATGCGATTCTTCGCCCATTAATGCTTCAACCACTTTTGGGGAAGCATAAACAACAAATTTATCGGCATCATATGCGCGGTTTACCCGAACGATTTCACGCATAATTTCAAAGCAGATGGTTTCAACGGTTTTCACCGTACCTCGGCCCTTACATACGGGGCATTCGCCACACAGTATGTGCTCAATACTTTCACGGGTGCGCTTGCGGGTCATTTCTATGAGCCCTAGCGACGTAAACCCGTGAATATTAATCTTGGCCCTGTCCTTACTTGTCGCCACTTCTAGACTATGTAAGACACGTCTTTTGTGGTCTGGTTCAATCATATCGATAAAGTCGATTAAGATCATACCGCCTAAATTACGTAACCGAAGCTGCCTAGCAATGGCTTGTGTTGCCTCGGTGTTAGTATTAAAGATAGTTTCTTCTAGGTTACGGTGCCCAACAAATGCGCCGGTATTTATATCAATGGTGGTCATGGCTTCGGTTTGATCGATAATCAAATAGCCGCCTGATTTCAAATCGACCCTACGTTCAAGTGCTCGTTGGGTTTCATTTTCAACATCGTGCAAGTCGAATATGGGCCTGTCGCCCGTGTAATATTCCAACTTGCCGTTCATTTCGGGCACGTATTCTTTCGTGAACTGGAACAGCTCCTGAAAAGACAACTTAGAGTCTATTCGAATTCTGTCTAACTCGGTGCCGACAAAATCACGAAGCACACGGCGCGCCAGCGGTAAATCTTCATACAACACATTAGACTTACGCTTTTTCATCCGCGATTGAATTTTGTCCCACAGTCGGCGTAAAAAGGCAGCATCTTGCTGTAATTCGGCTTTACCTACCCCTTCAGCTGCGGTACGTAAAATAAAACCACCGTTTTCATCGCAGAATTCCTGCACCAGCGTTTTTAAACGCTCTCGCTCGGCTTCTTCTTCAATACGCTGAGATACGCCAACATGGGTAACACTTGGCATAAACACCAAATAGCGACTAGGAATAGTAATATCGGTAGTAAGGCGGGCGCCTTTGGTGCCAATAGGATCTTTCACTACTTGCACAACAATATCTTGACCATCTCGAACAAGCTCACGAATGTCTTGTTTTTGAATGTGACTGGCAGATACTTCCTCTGCTATTTCATTATGAATAACAATATCCGAGGCATGAAGAAAAGCGGCTTTTTCAAGGCCAATATCCACAAATGCGGCTTGCATTCCAGGAAGTACCCGACTCACTTTACCGCGATAGATATTGCCCACTAAGCCACGCTTAGTATGACGCTCTACGTGAATTTCCTGCAATATCCCATTTTCAATGAGAACAACACGAGACTCTGACGGTGTAACATTGATTAGTAGCTCTGCACTCACTACACGACTCCAAATTCTCTAAGTAACTGCCTTGTTTCATACAAAGGCAATCCAACCACTGCGCTAGCACTGCCATTTATTGCTTTTACAAATTGACCGCCAATACCTTGAATGGCGTAACTGCCTGCTTTATCTGCAGGTTCACCTGTGTCCCAGTATGCGTCAATTTCATCGTTCGTCAATGCGGCAAAAGTTACCTTGGTGGTAATAGTTTGTGTTACTTGCTTGGTGGTAGACGCCACACTAATGGCCGTCAGTACTTCATGCTCGTTGTTCGATAGCATTGAAAGAATACGTCTAGCGTCTTCTTTATCTTCAGGCTTACCTAAACTAACCCCGTTAAAGGCAATAAGCGTATCAGACGCTAATACACGCGTATTTTCATTAAGTGCATCTTCATCGTGTAACCGTGCAAGTGCTGTTTTCGCTTTTTGCTCAGCGAGTCGAGCTACCTGGGCTTCAGGCGTTTCATTAGCAAGGGCTGATTCATCAATATCCACTGGCTTTACTGAATGGGCAATGCCCATCTGATCTAACAGCATGGTACGACGAGGGGAAGCAGAGGCTAAAACCACTGAGTAATTCACGATAAAAGCCTCACACTTTAACTAATGGAAAACTGACGACGGGTTTTACGAAGTAGCCAAAATACCCAAGGCCATAACAGCATAGAGGTAAGCACGGGCCACAAGTAATCCAATTGGAAATAGATATCAGTAAGTAAGTGCTGTACCCAGAATGTTAGCAAGTGGTACAGCGAAGAAAGCAATCCTATAACAATAGCTTGTTGCCATACCGAGTAATTTCGAAGCCGCTGATAGTTCGCGGCTAAAATATAGATTGAAATGCTTAAGCTTAAACTGTGGATGCCCAAGGTAGTGCCGACTAGTATGTCAACCGCCACACCGGTTAAGAAGGCCACGCCCACATTCACTCTGTGGGGAAGCGCCATGCTCCAGTACGCAAGCACAATCAAAACCCAATCAGGACGGTATAAATCAACCTGAATAGGCAATGGCACAATTTGAAGAACTAGCGCAATCAAAAGCGTAGTGACGATAACCGAATGACGCTTACGAATCATCTTCAGCCTCCTCCTTGCTTACCGTGTTGCTTTCATCTTCTTTATCCGCTTCACTTTCACTATCCACATTACTGTCGATAGGTTTGCCTTCATCAGACCACAAGAGTAACAAATACTTTAACCTGTCTAATTTAGCCATAGGCGTTACGGTTACAATAGAAAATGGACGACTTTCATCCCGTCGTACTTCTTTCACTGTACCTACGGGATAGCCTTCGGGGAAAATTTTTCCTAAGCCGGAGGAAATCAATACATCTCCCGCTTTAATATCAACGCTGTGGGGAACATGCTCTAAATACAGCTCGTTTAGCGCGCCGCTGCCAGTAGCAATAAAGCGGATATCATTACGCTGAGAGCGGACAGGAATAGCATGAGTCACATCAGCCAGTAAAAGTACGCGGCTATTGGTAGTGCCCACTTCCATAACCTGCCCCACTATGCCTTTTTCATCAATAATGGGCTGAGATAAATAAACTCCATCAATGGCGCCTTTGTTGATGACCACCTGCTGGCTATAAGGATTTTTATCAACCGCCATCAGCTCGGCCACCATTTTACGTAAGTCGTTACGTACAGGTGCATCCAGCAAATGTCTTAATTGTTTATTTTCTTGAGACAAGGCATCAAACCGCTGGAGCTTCTCACTCATGAGCAACAGTTGATTCGTGAGCTTGTCGTTTTCTTCGAGAAGATCTTCATGTGAGGTCAAGCGCTGGGCGCTTTCGCTTAGCATTAGCCGAGGTAAATTGGCTAAATATTGAAGGGGGCTCATGAATGAATTTAAATAGACCCGAGTCGATTTAAACCCTTCTACTTTGTGATCCACAAAAATAAGTAACGCTGACAAAACAATTGCCAGCGCTAATCTATTATTCAGTGAGGGACCGCGAGTAAAAATAGTATCCATAATACAAAGAAGGCAACCTTAAGGCTGCCTTTCCTGTTTACTCATAGCTAAACAGGTCGCCACCGTGTAGGTCAATCATATCGAATGCCTTACCACCGCCACGCGCTACACAAGTTAGCGGATCATCTGCAATAACTACTGGAATGCCCGTTTCTTCCATTAGCAAACGATCTAAATCTTTCAGTAATGCGCCACCGCCGGTAAGTACCATGCCGCGTTCTGAAATATCAGACGCGAGTTCTGGTGGAGATTGCTCAAGGGCAACCATAACCGCAGAAACAATACCAGTAAGCGGCTCTTGCAAGGCTTCTAAGATTTCATTGGAGTTCAATGTGAAGCCACGAGGTACACCTTCAGCAAGGTTACGACCACGTACTTCAATTTCACGAACTTCTTCACCTGGGTAAGCTGCACCAATTTCATGCTTGATGCGCTCGGCCGTTGCTTCACCAATAAGTGAACCAAAGTTACGGCGTACATAGTTAATGATAGCTTCGTCGAACTTATCACCGCCGATACGTACCGATGACGAGTACACAACACCGTTTAGTGAAATGATAGCCACTTCGGTTGTACCACCACCAATATCGACCACCATTGAGCCGGTTGCTTCTGATACAGGTAAGCCTGCACCAATAGCGGCGGCCATAGGTTCATCAATCAAATACACTTCACGTGCACCTGCACCTAGCGCAGACTCTTTAATGGCTCGGCGCTCTACTTGGGTAGAGCCACATGGAACGCAAACTAAAACACGAGGGCTAGGGCGAAGGAAATTGTTGTCATGCACTTGTTTAATAAAGTGCTGAAGCATTTTCTCTGTTACATAAAAGTCGGCAATAACGCCGTCTTTCATAGGGCGGATAGCGCGAATGTTACCAGGCGTTCTACCTAGCATTCGTTTGGCTTCTGCACCTACAGCGGCAACGCTTTTAGGTCCAGCAGCACGCTCTTGGCGAATAGCCACTACAGAGGGTTCGTTGAGTACAATACCTTGGTCTTTAACGTAAATCAGCGTGTTAGCTGTTCCGAGGTCGATGGACAGATCATTAGAGAACATGCCTCGAAGCTTTTTAAACATGAAAAGTGTATTCCTGTTTCTGTGTTATCGCGTGTTAGCAAGGGTGAGATGACAGCGCTTTAACGTGAAGTCGATGTTTATCCGCACACTTTAACAATGGGGGCATATTTGGGCAAGCAGAGAACCATTTTTTAAACAATTAGGTGGCGATTAAGTGGAAACCCACTGCGCCTTCTACTCACTTCCAACCAACTTCTTGTTAAGTGGCTATTTTTAAACCAGTAAGAGTAGACAAGCATTTGAACCGGAAGTTTCACATTAATATAATATTTATTGTTCAATCATCATTGAATCGGTCTGTGTATGCGCTGAAATTAACTCACTAGCGGTGCATTGGGCGGTAGAGGCAAAACGATAGAAATAATAGTTTACGCCTGCAATAATCGTAGTGCTTGTTTGACAACTGGCTTGGTAAGCACACCCTTCAAAGCCTCTTACTTGGCCAAACGAAGCGGGGCTATTAATGGTGCCATTACAAGATAATGGGGTGGCACCTGCAGGGTTTGCAGTGGCCTTTATATGCTCCATGCCCGCTTGTGTTGCCAGCTGAGCGCGAAAACCTAGATTATCCGCAGCGACTTTGTTGCCCGTAGAAGAGAGTGACGAGGCTAGGGTTAACCCTAACAGAGCCAGCACTATCATAATAAACAACGCCATGACCAACATACTTCCTCGCTGATGTTTTAGCGAGGCAGTAAAGAACGAACGGCCTAACGTTGCCGTACTAGGATGTGTTTTCTCTACTCTATTTCTATCAGTTCTTGAAAGCGCTTTATGTACTAGATATTGTTGGGATAAAGGTTCACGGCTCATTTTCAATTGCCACCTCAGTCGTCAGACTTAATACTTCATCGCCTTTTTGGGCTCGTAGGCGCAACATCACCATATTATTAACCCCACCGTTCACACTACGAACCTGAAAAGGGTCATCGTTTGAGGTACCGCTAGCAGGTGAGGCAGATAAAACATTAATGAAGTCCACCCCAAGCCTCGGGCTACTTGCCAAAGCCAAAGGCTGCGATGTGGTAAACCCAGACTCAATCCGGTGAAGTACCGAACCTCTTAAGCAAAAGCTCACCGCTTTTGAGGCAATATAAGCACGGTTAGCTAGTGAGGCTTCTGCAAAGGCATCACTTACCGTAATCTCGAGGGTATCGTCAGTGCTGTCTCTCGTTGCACAGTCGCCATCGCCGTCATCGGTACAACTTACTATAGGTTGGCGGTAATCATTAGCGGCGTTATAGACATCTAATACACTAGGTGGTGCAACAATCACAGATGCACTAGCGGTAAAGGGCTGAGTATTATCAAGGGCATCCGCAGGAAATAATATATCGATAGTATTTTCAGTGGCTGGCTGAACAGAGATATCACTGTAACCTGTTACCACATCAGCGGGAACGAATTGTAGGCAGTGTTGAGACGATGATCCCCTTACTCTCACACTGGCAGGCACGGCGTTTTGTAGTTCACGAGCCATACGATTTATGGCAAAAGACGTTTGGGCAACAAGCTGCTCTCTTTCACTAACACCAACAAATACAGACATGCTACTGGTAACCACTTTTGCGATCCCTGTGGCTATCACCCCCATAACCACCAGGACGATGACAAGCTCTACTAACGTAAAGCCTCGAGCCTTGTTCATTGGTGTGCTATTTGCCATCAGTAATTCCACCGATAACCGCTAAAGACTATGGTTTTATCGTTAGGGGTAAGTACAGACACGCGAACCAATTTGGTGTTGCCCGTATAGCTACCCACGCCAGCATCATCAATACCGTCAAGGTTATCATCATAAAACACTACTACGTTGAGCTGGTAACCTTGATATAAACTTTGCCCACCTTGCGTGATGGTTTGACCCGCACTGTTTCTAATAACGCTGTAGCCGTGGTAATCATCCACATCATCAAAGGTAGAACGATTTTCTCCACTATCAGGCCCCAAGTTTGCGCTAGTCGTACAGTTAATAGTGTCGCTACATCGTTCACCGGCGTTATGCCCACTGCTATTTTCGTCAAATGCCTTACTCAGTATTTCTCGTTGTAATCCTTGGGCTAAAATATTAGCGCGGGCTTGCGTTACAGGCGCCACGCTTTGTTGCGCTTGCGCGCCAAGTAAATCGGTAACAATAAGCATGACAATACTGGTCACCACTAACCCAATCACGATCTCAAGTAGTGTAAAACCTCGCTCAGCACGCATAAATAAGCCCCTGAGCTTCAATACAGACACCAACTGTTGCTGTTCCCACAAAGGTCACTCTGCAAATATCTGATGCACAACTGCCGGTGGCGGTTATTGGCCGACCAAGGTAATCGAAGTCAATATAAGAAGGCGAAGCAACACCTTCTGAAAAGGTGATAGATACCCCTTTAGCACCAATTTCATCACCCCGCGCCGCTAAAAATGTGGGCGCGTTGGCGGCAATACTTGCGCCACAGCTGGCTGATTGATTTGCACTCCCGTAGTTAACAACAGTAGGGCCGTAAGCACCGTCACCAGACGAACTCACAATAGTGCGATAACAATAGCCTGCGCGGTTATCTTGCATGGCTTTGCTTTGAATATTTCGTAAGGTAGAGAGAAAACGTATTTGAAGGGAGTATTCTGTGTAGCCGGTATCATCTTGTATTCGCGCAGAAGCGACCACGCCTATAATACCAATAACGACGATGACAATAATAAGCTCAAGGAGCGTAAAGCCAGCGCCTCGGGCCTGACGCTGGCCAGGAACGAAATGCCTGGCCATGTGCTAGGTAATATTTAACAAGCAGTCGAAGTCAATGTGATAGTAGGAGAACCACCCGCTGCCGCATTTCTGTACTCAACATAGCAGTTAGCACCTTCAAAACCGTCGGGGTAAATGCGAGCCCAAGTACCGTTAGCACTCACATACCAATCTGTAGTACCTTGGTCTGCGGTAGTGTTTACTGCACGAATATCTAGGTTCATGTATGAATCTAGCTGCACAGTGGTGGTATTGTTATTGTCATCGAAGTATGTGCTGTACGGGTAACCATAACGAACATTGATATCAGTGCCATTTACGTTGATGGTCGTATTTGACGATGCAGTCGCGCCAGCAATAATTGCTTTTGCATGAATAGCTTCCGAAGCACTAATCAGTGCGCCTTCCACTCCTTCTAATGTGGCAATGCGAGCATCAGTTTGGAAACCTACAAACCGAGGCGCAGCGGTAACCGCTAAAATACCAAGAATTACGATAACTATGACTAGCTCAATAAGGGTAAAACCGCGTTGCTGCATAAAAAATGTCCTTTTGTTTCAATTACGTTTATTATTGCAAAAATGGCGTAATTGAATATAAAACTTTAGTTTAAAAATCACCAGTTTACGTATAAAACTCAATACATAGTTATGAGTTCGAATCATTACTAAAAACGATAACTTGGCCTATCCGTGGGTCGTATAGAAACCCATCGCCTTGCGCATCATTGGTAGGGCTACTGTTCAGATTTTTTATAGATTGGCTAAGGTAATAATAGCAAAGGTCATTACCACTTGCGCCGCCACCACTACTATTTGTAGCAAAGTATCGGTAACCGTCAAATGGTGATTCTGAAAAACTCGATGTAATGGAGGGGGCACTTTGCATTATCAGGCTAAAGATACTTTCGCAGTCTAATGCGGTAATCGCTGTGTCTTGACTGTTACCGTCACCGTTTAGCAGGCCTGTGGGATAGCCGGTATCCTGATCAACCGCGACATTAATGCCATCAAGTGTCACAAAGGTCTGATTGGTAGACGCATTCTCTTCTGGCCGACCTTCTATTTCCCATTGTGCGCGCACAAGCCCAACCCCTGTGGCGAAACCACCGGCAACACCCTCAACCGTGGCATCTTCAGCTTGTTCAGTAATATCAAGAAAGCGTGGAATGGCCACTGCCGCTAGTAGCCCAAGTAATACGACTACAATCACAAGCTCTATTAGCGTAAAACCCAGTTGTTTTCCCGCTATTTGATGTCGTTGCTTTTTCATTTGGACCACCCCAGTTTTCTCATTATTAAAATTCAGTTTGTTTGTTATTGTTCGTTTTCTGGAACCACATCACCACGAAATACAAAGTAGTCAAAGTAATCCCCCGCGCTTAAGGAAAATCGGCAGCGTGCATTCACGGCCTCATCGTCGACTAACTCACCACGAAAATATTCACCACGCACATTAAAACCATTAACCATCATAGGCACGGTTAGCAATGCGTTCCAAAGGGTTTTACACCCTTGCACAGAAGGAGACACTTCTGGCCATCCCTCATGACTCATTAGCACGGGCGTACGTCCAACTTCATTACCCTGCCTATCATAGTGCGTAAGCAGAATACGAACCGGCCGCCCTTCTGACTGCCACTTCCAATGAGCCGTTACTGCAGATTCTTCCAACTTGAGCGCTAGCTGCCTAAGCATCTGTGCTTCAAAATTAACTTCGCTGGTATTCAGTCGCACGATAAAAACAGCCATTAGTGAAGCAAACAACGTGATCACAATAATGTTGATAAATAAGGATCTGTTCTTACTTTTTGCCGCTTCGCTTTTCGTCACCATGTTACTACCCTTGCTGCTATTACTTTTTCGCAGTCATTAATTGCTCTTAACATACTGTTATAACACATCTTTAAGCTAGGGAGTTATACGCCTTTTATTGCGTTCATCATATCCCACATGGGGGTAAAAATACCCAGCGCGAGCACCAGTACCATGGCTGCCACCACGACAATTAAAAAAGGCTCTATCTTTGCTGTTAAATTTTTAAGATCGTAGTCAACTTCACGCTCATAGAACTCCGACGCCTCAACCAGTAATTCATCTACGCGACCGGTTTCCTCACCTACACGAATCATCTGCATCACCAAAGGTGTAAATAGTCCGCTTGCTGCGCTGACTCGTGCTAGCCCCTCACCTTTTTCAATTCGCTCGCGCATCGCAATAATCTTTTGCCCCATGTACACATTTCCCACCGCTTCTGAGGTTAAGTTTAGTGCACTGGTTAAGGGAACGCCCGCGCGCAACATCATTGAAAAACTTCGACAATAGCGGCTTAGTAAAGAACGATTAAAAATACTGCCCACTATAGGTAATGAAAGCTTACGTCTATCCCAATTTAAACGCCCGACTTTCGTATTTAATGAACGCCTAATCATGTAGGCAATGAATATCCCGCCAGCAATTAGCAGGTACCAATAGTTCAGCAAGAAATCTGATGTGCCTATGAGCGCTCGGGTCATTAAAGGCAATTCGGCATTGAACTTAGAAAACATGTCGGCGAATTTGGGGATAACAAAGATATTGAGCACTACAAACGCGCCCGCTAAGGCGATAAGCACAAAAATGGGGTAGCGCGTGGCGGCTTTAATTTGTTTGCGAGTTTCTTGTTCGCGCTCTAAATACACCGCCAGTTGAGCGAAGGCATCTTCTAATTGACCGGTGTTTTCGCCCACATGAATAATACTTACAAATAATTGATTAAAAATTTTAGGGTGCTGGTTTAATCCGGAAGACAAGGTGCGGCCTCGTTCTAAACTTACGATAGCGTCTTCAAGGGCAAGTTTAAGGCGAATAGAATTACAGGATTCAGCTAAGCCGGACACCGCTTTTAGTAAGGGAATACCCGCTTTGGTTAGCGAGAACATTTGGCGACAAAAAATAACTAAATCGTCCAAAGTGACTTCGGGGACAAACCAGCCTTGCCAACCAGACACGACACTTTCTTTTTTATCACTCATGGGGGCAATAGCAATTGGCGTTACACTGCGAGCGCGCAACATTGCCGCTGCACTTCCTGCATCGTTCGCGTCTAACTCGCCTTCTGTCAGGGCGCCATTTCTTTCGCGCCCTTTGTAGCTAAACCGTGCCATCTATCATTGCCTTATTGCACTGTTGTGTCGTCAGTGATTTCAGAGGTGGGAGCATCTTGGGCTACCATCTCAACCAGTTTTAACACCTCTTCTACACTGGTTACGCCCATTTTTGCGTAAGTCAGAGCAGATTGAGGCAAAGAGCGATAGCCTGCGCTTTTAGTCGCGGCATCACTAAAGCCTTGAATATCACTGGATTTTAAATAATTCATCATGTTTTCAGTCATTTCGAGTAACTCAAAAACCCCAATTCGCCCTCTGTATCCTGTTTGATTACATTTCTGACAGCCACGCCCTTGTTTAAAGGCAACGTCTGCGGCATTTTCATCAATACCGTTCAACCACACCTTTTCATCATCCGTTGGCGTATAAGAGGTGGTGCAATTATCACAAATTCGGCGTACCAAGCGCTGAGCAATAATGCCTCGAAGAGAACTTGCCACCAAGTAACCTGGCGCGCCCATATCGAGTAAGCGCACTACGCTAGATATAGCGTCGTTGGTATGCAGTGTCGATAGTACTAAGTGACCGGTTAATGCACCACGAAGCCCAATTTCTACCGTTTCTTGATCACGCATTTCCCCCACCATAATAATGTCGGGGTCTTGTCGTAGTGTGGTTCTAAGTACATTTGAAAAAGTCAGGTTTATTTTAGGATTCACTTGAACCTGATTAATGCGGGGTAAGCGGTATTCCACCGGATCTTCTACGGTAATAATTTTCGACTTTGCCGTATTTAATTCGCTTAATGCACCATACAAAGTGGTCGTTTTACCCGAACCTGTAGGCCCGGTAACCAAAATCATCCCATGAGGGCGTCGTAACAAATTTCTAAAGCGGGTTAACTGTGCTGAAGGCATGCCGGTTTGTTCAAGGGTCAGTATTCCTGCGGACTGATCAAGCAAACGCATGACCACAGACTCGCCACCTTGCACTGGCATGGTAGACAAACGCACGTCTATTTTGTGCCCTTTAACTTTAATTTGAGTACGGCCATCTTGCGGTAGCCGCTTTTCGGAAATATCTAACCCCGCCATTAGCTTTAAACGCAACACTAACGCGGCCGCTATACTTTTCTCGGGTATCACAGTTTCTTGTAAAACCCCATCTACCCGTTGTCGTATTCTCAACTGATTTTCATCAGGTTCTATATGAATATCAGACGCTTTTGCTATCACCGCATCTTCAAAAATAGATTGCAGCAACCGGGCGACTGTTGTGTCTTGATCGCCCGCACCACCAAGTTCTATATTAAAGTTATCTTCAGTATCGTATTCTTCTGCTAGTTCTTGGGCAAAACTCGCAATTTCTTGGGTTTTTCGATAAAAAGTATCGTAAGCGGTGAACAGCTGTTGCTCGCTAACTACGGCAAGTTCAATTTGTCTGTTTAACGTTTCTGAAAGATGATCTACCGCGGTTAAATCGGCGGGATCTGACATGGCAACTAGCAGGCTGTCCCCCTTATCATCAATAACGAGTGCGCGATATCGCCTAGCTTGAATTTCAGGTAAAAGCAGCACAGCTTGTTGATTTACGCGGTATTGATCGATATCGATAAGCGGAACATTTAAATGCCGAGATAACAATTCAAGCATTTGGTGTTCAGTCACCAACCCCATCGAAATTAGCGTAGCACCTAACTTACGGCCTGTACTTTTTTGCTCAGACAATGCCGTCATTAGCTCATCAGCACTAATCAAATTATGCTGAACAAGAAGGTCGCCAAGGCGAACTCTAGGTTTATTCATTTTACTACTTCCCGAAGCCTAGCCATGCGCTCTTGCGCATAATGATGTACATTTGGTGATAGGGTCTGCTGCGTATCAATCTTTACTACTTGGGAGAACGCGTGAAACGCCAGTGCAGATTGATGCAAATTGTCAGCACTTATCGCAGCACCTAACCACCATTTGGGCTCGAGAGGTCGCCGCTTAGTTAGCACTAAATAATCATTAAGTGACTTGTCGAACTCGCCATATTGCTGCAGTAAATTCGCTCTAAAACTAAGTAACTCTACAGACAGTGGGTTGCGGGGTGAAGAAACAGCCCCGTTCGCGTTTTCTATTGCTAACGTTGTTAGCCCTTGTTTCACATACAACCGCGACAACATAAGGCGAACACTGTGATCATCCGGTGAATTCACAAGCATACCTTGTAATAAGGCCTGGGCTTGTTCTACCTGGCCGCTGGCAAACAGCAAGGACGCTAGCTTCTTCTTAACACTAATATCGGTTGGATGGCTTTGCGCTTTCTGCTGCATTAACCTGATGGCTGTGTTGTAGTCGTTATTATCAAGAGCCAAGCGCACCTGCTCGTCTATCGCAGGGGCGTTTTTATTGTTATCAATCTGCTTTGAGAAACGTGCCACTGGTGCAGACTCGGCTGTTTTTACGCTGTCTACCGACTTTGATACAGTCTTCGCTACAAAGATGCCAGTAGGGCTGTTGTCTGGGTTGGAAGTAGGGTTAATGCTTGCATCAGAAGCAGCACGCGAGCTTGGGCTTTTTATGTATTCACCTTCGGTGGCTTTCGCCTTTTCTGAAGAGGTATCCTGTGCTACTTGGGCAGACGTCTGCATCGGTTTTGATAAATTCTGCGGCGTATTCGTGTCGTCGTTTTGCGAGATGCTAGCTTCAACACTTCCTTGTCCCGCACTTCCTTTTTCAGCAGTTTCTTTTTCAGCACTTTCTTTTTCGGCAGATTCAGTACTTGGTTGAGCACTTGCTGTCAGGGAAGCCGGCAATATAGCGGGGCTTGGTTCGGTTAATGAAACTTCGTTTGTATCTGTTATCGGCATTGATTCAGAGGGCAACACCGCAGATGAAACCGATGGCGCGGGGTTAAGCAGCACCCACACAGCTAACGCGATGGTGACGATAACTAACAAAAGCACAACGATAGTAAGCGCACTTACTGACTTTTTTTGTGGGGGCTCGTATCGAGCTTGCGGTTGTTCAACGCCTTCGCGAGCTTCTAGATCTTTCAGCATTTTATTCACAACACTCATGCCATGCCTCCAAACTCGAGTACACTGGCAAGGGTAACCGAAACCACCACACCGGCCGCTACCAAAGAAGGCCACAGGGCAAAAGAAGCGTACCAAGGCAATGTAGTGGCTTCGGTGTCAGCAATAGCCAACTTAATATGCGATACATCCACGTTGTACTTGCCTTCGCCATACGCCAGCATCATGGCCTTATGACACAGTACGTTGACCAGCCTTGGCGTCCCCTTCGTAGCCATAAACATTAATCGGCAACACGCTAAGTCGAATACCTCTTCTCCTGTGTGCCCTGCTACCACTAAACGATGTTTTACATAATGGTAAATTTGGTCGGTATCCATGTGCGATAACGAATAACTGAATGTAATGCGCTGCTTTAACTGCCGCAGCTCCGGCATTGAAAGCTTTTGATTGAGCTCTGGTTGCCCAAATAACACCACCTGCAATAATTTACGGCTTTCTGTCTCTAAGTTAGTCATTAACCGAAGTGCTTCAATACTTTCTACCGGTAACGCTTGCGCTTCATCAATCACCAAAACAGCACTGCGATGCTGGGCATTAATATCGATAAGTCGCTCTTGAATACATTGGGTGAAACGCTGCTGATCGCAGGTTTGCCCTATATCTACTCCTAACTCACTTGCCACTGCACGGCGCAACTCGTCTGGGCTTAAAAGAGGGTTAGGAATATAGGCTGATTGAAAATGCGCGGGCAATTCATTAAGAAATTTCCGGCAAATAAGGGTTTTTCCTGTACCGACTTCACCAGTCACTTTGATAAAGCCCTCACCAGATTTAAGCGCAGTGAGTAACACCTCACTGGCTTCAATATGACTGGGTAGGCCATAAAAAAAACTGGTGTTTGGCGTTAAAGTAAAAGGTAGCTCTCTAATGCCAAAATGATACAAATACATACTTAATCCACATACAACCAATCAACCATATTTTGGCGACTGGTTTCAAGTTGCTGTTCGAACGTGTCGTGTCCTACAACAGTGGGTTTGAGTAAAATAATAAGTTCTTTTTTTGTTTCGCTAACTTGGCGATTTTTGAACAATTCACCAAACAAGGGAATGTCACCCAGTAATGGCGTTTTTGATACCACATCGGTTTGACTGGTTTGCATTAAGCCACCTATCACCACAATTTCGCCAGAGCCAGCACGAATTATAGTGTCTGACTCTCGAATGGTGCTTTGTGCCAATGGCAATACAATTTGCTCATCATCCATAGTCACAACTTTTTGCTGCTCAGCAGTTTCAATCACCGATGGGTGAACATGCAAAAGTACCGTGCCTTTGTCATCAATTTGCGGTGTTACATCTAGCGCAATGCCCGAGAAAAAGGGGGTAAGTTCAATATCCGGTGATATAGACGTTGTAGTGCTGGTTACCGTGCTGTCGCTTGACACATCAGTGACAAAATATTCATCGTCACCTACTTTTATAACCGCTTTTTGATTATTAATAGCGGTCACCCGGGGGCTCGAAAGTACTTGTACATTCCCTTGAGTAGACAGTAATGACAGCACGCCTGAGAAGTCTTTGTTCAAAAAAGCGAGGCTTGTCACGCCACCCAAAGTAGCGCTGATGTCATTGCCTAACGTGCCAGCAGTGGTTGAAAGCGAAAAGTCTGTATTGCCGGTGTTGGCCAATATTTCATTCCAATTAATACCCTGCTGATAACCGTCATTCAGTTCAACTTCTAAAATACGGGCTTCCAAAATAACTTGCTTAGTTAAGTTCGCTTCTGAGGTCTTCAAAAAGCGGCGTATATCAGACAATTCATCAGGCATAGCCCGCACAGTAACTAAGCTTGCTTGCGGAGTAACAAATACAGCACGGCCGTTTTCCTTACCTACCATAGCTTCAAGACTAACCTTCAAGTCGGCCCAAAAGTCGGTTTCAGTGCGAGTGTTTATCGTTGTGCCGTTAGTATTGCTGTTGTTTTGACTTCCGTAGCTTTCGGAACTGCTGAAGTTGCCACTGTACGAGCCCGAAGAAGAACCATTGTTGTTATTTTGATTATTATTTTGCGTTACACCGCCGGAGGTAATACTGGTTTGAGTTGCCCCGTTTCGCTGCATGTAGAGGTAATTCACGGCAAAGGTTTCAGTACGCATACCTGCAGCGCGCACTTTAAACACCGTTCCTGAGCGCGCAATGTCATAGCCATATAAGTCACTGAGTAGTGACATAACTTCATCTATTGTAACTTGCTTGAGTTGCAGCGATACCGACCCAGTTACTTGCGGATGAATAGCAACACTGTAAGGCGTACCTTCAACCAAGCCTGCGAAAAAGGCGCTGATAGGCACACTTTGCGCGTTAACGTCGAAACGTTGTGGGCCGAACAAGCTGTTAGTTGAAGACACACTTTCGGGTGCTGCCAATGCAGCTGATACCGCAGAGGGAATGGGCACTGGGGTATTTAGTTGTGAAGATTTACGCGCTTTTTCTGCATCAATTTGTTCTTGTAAGTCTTGTTCAACTTTTGACACAAGCTGCTGCTGAGGCTCTGATGTACTCTGACAACCGGCCATCGCTAAAGATATGCTTAATACTCCAAACAGACGGGGTAACTTGCCCATTTTACAGATCCTCTGATACATTTTTTTTAATTGTTGTTATTGGCGCTAGAGACAATACAGTTCGTACAGGCTTGGCATAACGGTTTTTCAAAATTACTACGGTATTCTTAGTGATGCTTTCTACTTTGCCGTCGGCGATATCATCCCCTTCCCTGACCACTTTATTATTAATAATGGCATGCTTACTTTGCGCAGAATACATGATGGCGCTTAAGGAAAACTCCCCTTGCTGCGTAGCACCAATGCCTGTCATTTTGGTATTCCCAGGACGAGTTGGGTCTTGCTGTGCAAACAACAAAAATGAGCTAAAAGTGAGCACTATTGTTAGTATTAGTTTAAACACGGATAAATGTCCTTTGCGTGCTAACGGTATAAAACTCTATTGTCACTTTTCCGTTAGGGTAATCGCTGACTTGGTAATCCATCGCTTCCCAATAAAGCTTTATATTTTCTTTTTGAGCACGTTGAAGAAAGTCTCTGATATCAAAATAGCTACCGCTGAACGTTAGGGTTAGGCCGTGTCGATAAAGCGTAAGCGCCGATAAGTCTTCACGCCCTGCAAATATATTAACAGGCGCAATAGTTGCCATAGATTCCAAGCGCACTTGTTGTGCATCATCAAACATACGACTAACCAACGCTGGCATTTCATCAGGGGTGACTAGGGTCTTAAGTTCATCTCTAAATCGCCGTTCCAATATCGCATCTTTTTCTTCTAATTCTGCAATGCTTGATATCAAGGCCTTGTCGGGATCCTCTTCTAGCGCTTCGAGATAAATTTGCAATTGCTGGCTTAACGAAGAGGTTTGCGTGGCTTCAGACGCAAGCCTTCTTTCCATCGATTGCGACTTTTTCCAAAGTGGTTCGATGAAAAACGTGAAACCAACAAGTACTATCACCACTAAGCCCGCGACGAAGAGCATGATGAGTTCTCGAGGGCTCATGGCGGCCAGTTTACTGTTCAAGCTATCTTTGCTCATTCTGGTGCCACCTCAACGTCTTCATCAGCTGGCTCACTGAGTAACTCAAACGACAACACGCCATTTGGATTGCCATCCTTGTTGATATCACGGCTTAATTTAATGACTTCAAATTCTTTTTCTTCAAAGTAGGTAGCGTTTCCTAGTCGTTTTAACCACGCTGGCAGCGCACCTGGGTCGTTTACTTTGCCATATAATGACAATCGCTCACTGCGCACTACAAATCGCGTTAACCATAGAGAACCGTCTGCAACATCGGCAAAACCATTTAAGGCTTGGTAAAATGGCGCCTGCTCTCGAGTTTCTTGCCCACTCAATTCTTCTATAAGTAATGTTTTTTGGCTGACCGAAAGGTTTAACGTTTCGTGTTCTTCAGATAAAACTTGTGATGGCTTTCGTTCAGCTAATTGAGATTTCGCCATGGCTAACTCTTCATCAAGCTGGATAGTTCGCTCTTGCGCTTGGTTTAACACTGCACTTTGTTTTTGAACCGTCACGCTCAACCTCATGGTAACTAGCACGACTATCAGCAATGTAAGTAACCACACTACGAGCATTGTGCCTACGTTCAACCAGCGAAACTCCGGTTTAAACTCTGGCCAATAGAGGTTAATCCGCTGTCTCATTTTAGCTCTCCTGTAGTACTCATAGTAGGAGGTGCTATAGGTTGTGGAACCAATGCACAAAACGCAGCACTTAAGCTCACCAAGTTCAGCCGATAAACATCAATGTCTTCGCTAACTTGAATAGGCGAAATTAACTGGTCGATTTGTGCCGGAATTAACTGGCTGAGCTGCATCTTAACCGTAGTAGAATGCGGGGAGTCTAACCGAAATAAAACCGAACGGATGGGCGGTTGGCGCAACTGACTTTCAAAGTGGTCCATAGAACGTTGAATTTGCACACCCAAATTATCAAGCAGTCCCATTTCCAATTCTTCTTGGGAAAACGAGCCAATATTTTCAAAACCTTTTAACCGCCGAGAAGAATAAAGGTTTCCATCTTTAACCACATTTAAAACCACTTCTTCACCGGCTTCTTGTGTTAACAGTACGGTGGCGCTTTCCATTGACGGCATGAGCTCGCATAGCGCTAATTCAGCAGTCGTGATTTCTTTTAAAGTGACATCGGCAAATTGGATATGGCTGACAACATCAGCAATGACAGAGCGAGGTAACGCGAATACGTTTACCTTGTTAGTGCCTGCAAGAGGCACGGGCAAATCGACATAATCAAATACATAGGCTTTGTCGCTACCCAATATTTCGGCAACAGACCATTGCAGTGCGCCGTGAACTTCGTTGTCCTCAACATTTGGCCGGTCTAGCTGTAACGCATTGTACCAACTGTGAGACATACACACGCACGTTGAGATACCAAGAAGGTTTTTTTCCTTTAGCCAAGTATGAAGCTTTTCACCCCATTTTTCTGGCGTTACCGTTTCTTCGTCAACTAAAACTATTGAATCTTGCTCACGTTTTACGATGCAGAAGGATACAGACTCAGCGTCTACAGAAACGCCGAGCACATGGTGCTTGGAAACACGTCTAAATTTCTGCTTTAGGTATTGGCGCCATCCAATGTGCATTGTAAAATCTTTGGCCATGAATAATTGTGTTATTACAACAAAGTAATAACAATAGCACCAGTAGACGAAAGTTGTTTATTTTTAAGAATATTTCAATTTTTTATTAAACGCGTCACACCCCAATAACCGTTATTTTTCTCCGTTATTTCCCAGCCTCTTTTAGCCAGAAGAATGCGAATATAACGATTACTCATGCCGTGTCCAAACACAACAATTTGAGCGTGCTGTTCGGCTTTCTTTTCGAGTTCCTTTGCCGCTTTACCCACGCGATTTTTAGCCTCAACGAAAGACTCAAACCGCCCCGCTTTCCCGCAAATCCACATTAGCCTGTTTAATAAAACCCAATGCCACGCTTTTAATCTTAGCGGTAGCCTGTAGTAGGGTATATCCATTTCTTTTAATTCGGGAATAACGTCAACTGCGGGCTCGCCCATATAATAGTTCGCCGAGAGCTGCGCTCTTTTAAGCGGGCTAGCAATGATGTGATGCGCGGCAAATTCGCGCTTTTCATTTGGGTAATGGGCGCTGTCTAAAGGTGACTGATTGTACTGGCGAACCCAATTGGTAAATTCACCCGCACTTAATTTATTGTTGTGAGCAGACAACGGCTTTCCGTGCCGAATTAGAATTATTTCCTTCATCCTATCTTCCTCTATATGAATAGCTTTAAAACCAGTAGACCAACTATATCGCTGTAGTTAAGTATTTTGGACATAAAAAAGCCCGCACTTTGTGAAATAAAGATACGGGCTTTTTAAGATTCTATATTGAATATCTACGCAGATTGCTGCATATCGACACTTTTAGACACTTGAGTCGTTATATAGCTTTCTAAGTTGGTTTGCTCGCTCTGGCTTAAACGTAAACCATGCTTAGTTCGGCGCCAAATGACGTCTTCAAGAGACATTGCCCATTCGTGATCAATAAGGTAGTCCACTTCTGCTTGGTACATGTCGGCACCAAAGTTCTCACCCATGCTGCCTAAATCTGCTTTTCCTTCAAGAAACTTAACGCACAACATGCCGTATTGACGCGCATAGCGAACCCCTACCGATTCAGGTAACCATGGGTAGTCTTGTTGTAGCTGTTTAATTAAATCTGCTTTATTGGTGAAAGCGCCACCCGGAAGCGCTACATTTTTGGTCCAGGCTTTACCTGCCTTTGGAAACAGGCTAGTTAACTTATCTACTGCATGCTCAGACAATTTTCTGTAGGTAGTAATTTTTCCACCGAAAATATTAAGCAATATTGGCGAAGACTCAGTGCCGCTTAGCTCTACTTTATAATCGCGCGTTAACTCTTGCGCAGACGCATTTTTTTCTTCAAGCAATGGGCGCACGCCACTGTAGCTATGAACAATATCACTTTCGTCAATTTTGGTTTTAAAATACGTATTAACAACTTCAATAAGATATTCAGTTTCAGCTTCAGAAATAGCGGCTTGCGATGGCTCACCAACATAGTTCTCATCGGTAGTACCAACGAGTGAAAAGTCATCTTCGTAAGGAATAACAAAAACAATACGGCCGTCTTTATTTTGAAGAATATAAGCTTCTTCTGTGTCATACAATTTAGGCACAATAAAATGACTGCCCTTCACCATACGCATCGCATTTGGGTTTTTAGTGTCGGCAAGTCTATCTAGGAATGAAACAGCCCATGGCCCAGCAGCGTTAACCACAGCCTTGGCATTGATTGTAAACGTTTTCCCTAATGCGTCTTTTAAAGTCACTTTCCATAACTTGTCTTGCTTCTCGGCACTAATACATTCAGTGCGGGTATAGATGCTAGCACCTTTATCTTGCGCTGCTAACGCATTCAATACCACTAAACGAGCATCGTCTACCCAACCATCTGAGTACTCAAAACATGTTGTTATATCATTCACCAAGGGGCCTGTCGGTGACGTAGACATTTTCTTTGAGCGCGGCAATACATTACGTTTGGCTAGTGAATCGTACATAAACAAGCCAATTCGTATCATCCATGCGGGACGAAGATGCTTTTGATGAGGTAAACTAAAACGTAAAGGCCACATGATATGTGGGGCTTTTTCCAATAGCACTTCACGCTCAGCGAGCGCTTCTTTCACAAGGCGGAACTCATAATGCTCTAAATAGCGTAAACCACCATGTATTAACTTACTGCTAGAGGAAGACGTTGCACCTGCAAGATCGCCTTTTTCACATAGTGCTACCGAAAGTCCGCGACCGGCTGCATCTAATGCTACTCCGGCTCCATTGACACCGCCGCCAACCACTAAAACGTCAACGGTTTGTGTACTATTTGTATTCTGATTCATGTTCTCGCCCCTTTCGGCTTCACTAGCATGCTGGCTATTTGACAACCAAAAAGAAAACATGTCAACACAAAACGAACATTAACGAACATTCTTGCTCATTTTTAATCTACGCAATTAAAGCACTGGTTCAACATAGCCCCATGGTTTCAGATAAAAGTTTGATGTATAGCTTTTGCAGGTATTAGGTATGCCTACTGTTATGCATAGCCCCATCTTTTCAGATAAAAGTTTGATATATAGCTTTTGCAGGTATTAGGTATGCCTACTGTTATGCATAGCCGTAAGCTTACTTAACCATAGCAGTTAATACATGGGTAACAAGGATGGCGCGCCGTTACAACAATGCTGGGCAGCATGCTGTTTTGGAAGTAGATAGTAAACTGATAAGTGACTACTAAGGTTATAAGTTGGCCGTTTACGCCTTAATGAAACTGATGTTGTTTTCATCAATAATTTTTCGAATAGCAGGGGGCGGTGTTTGATCGCATACCAGGCAATCAACCTGAGAAATATGCCCCTGCTCTACCATAGCTCTTCGTTCAAACTTACTATAATCTGCTGCAAGAATAACGTGCTGGGTATGCTCTAATATCGCTTGTGATACCTTTACTTCCCTAAAATCAAAATCGAGCAGTGCACCATCAGCGCTAATTCCACTGATACCTATAATGCCGTAATCCATACGAAACTGGCTGATGAAGTCGCAGGTTGCTTCCCCAATAATACCGCCATCTCGGTAACGTACTTCGCCCGCAGCGATAATAACTGAGAAGTCTTCTTTAGCAGAAAGAATGGTCGCGACATGAATGTTATTCGTTACCACGTGCAAGTTTTTATGATTAAGTAACTTGCTTGCTATCATTTCAGTCGTCGTGCCTATGTTTATAAATAATGAAGCCCCGTCGGGGATCATGCTAGCCACTGCCTCAGCAATTCTTTCTTTTACTTCACTGTTTTGTGTTTTGCGTTCTTGATAAGGCGTATTTTCCCAACTTCGATTAAGTCCAGCGCCCCCATGGTATCGACTAACAATACCTGCCTCGGCGAGCTGGTTTAGATCGCGACGAATAGTTTGGGGGGTAACATCACAACGAGTAACCAAGTCGTCAATAGACATGAAGCCATTTTGTTTGATAAAGCTAACAATTTTTTCGTGTCTTTGCGTTTGGTTCATTGGGTCATTCCTTGTGGCGATTTAGCTATTATACGTGGTTCACCTTTGCCTGCCTACGGTAATTCGAACACTGAAATGTTCGTTTTCGAAAATATAGCATTGTTAAACTGGTGTAAATGGTGCAAACTCTTACCAAATTATGTTCAGGAGACGTGTCATGGGCCAATATATTCTTGCCATAGACCAAGGAACCACGAGTTCACGTAGCATTATCTTTGCAGCGGACGGCGCTATCGTAGCTGTTGCACAACAAGAGTTTTCTCAAAAATACCCACAAGATGGTTGGGTGGAACACGATCCAGAAGAAATTTGGGAAAGCGTAACCACTACCATGAAGCAAGTATTCGATAAGTGCTCTGTATCACCTGAAGATATAGCCTCTATAGGTATTACCAATCAACGCGAAACAACCTTAGTTTGGAATAAAAACACCGGCAAGCCTGTGTACCCGGCTATTGTTTGGCAAGACAGACGTACCTCGCAGCAATGTCGCGAACTCGACGACGATGAAAGTTTAGTGGCGCATATTACTGAATCTACGGGGCTACTGCTTGACCCTTATTTTTCGGCCACCAAACTAGCGTGGATCTTAGACAATGTAGAAGGTGCAAGAGCGCAAGCCGAAGCCGGTGAATTGCTTTTTGGTACAGTGGACACCTTCTTAATTTGGCGTTTGACCAACGGCGAATCACATAAGACCGATGCCACTAACGCTTCTCGTACCATGTTGTTCGACATTAATACTCAGTGTTGGGACGAACGATTACTCGATACCTTTAATATCCCTAAAGCCATGCTTCCTGAGGTCATGGACTGTGCTGATGAATTTGGTGTTGTAAGCAAAGATATTTTGGGCTGTGCTATCCCTATTCAAGGTGTAGCCGGCGATCAGCAGGCTGCGCTTGTTGGCCAAGCCTGCTTCCAGAAAGGCATGGCAAAAAGTACTTATGGTACGGGTTGTTTCATGATTTTGAATACAGGCGACAAGCCTCTTCAATCTAAGAACCGCTTGTTAACTACCGTAGGTTATAGGTTAAACGGAAAAACCACTTACGCCCTTGAAGGTAGTATTTTCATGGCCGGCGCTACGGTGCAGTGGTTACGTGATGGCTTGAAACTGATTGACGATGCTTCCGAAACCGAAGCGTTGGCGCAAAGAGCGCGACAAGATAATGGTGTTTTTCTTGTGCCAGCCTTTACCGGACTAGGCGCTCCTTATTGGGATCCCGATGCGCGAGGTGCGATTTTGGGCCTAACTCGAGACACCGGCATAAGCGAAATTGTTGCCGCGGGCTTGCAATCAGTATGTTATCAAACCAAAGACTTACAGAAAGCCATGGAAAGTGATGGCGCACGGCCAACCACTATCCGCGTAGATGGCGGCATGTCTCGAAACGATTGGGTAATGGGTTTCTTGTCTGACATATTAGGCGCAGAAGTTGAACGCCCCGAAATTACTGAAACCACCGCACTTGGCGCCGCATTCCTTGCTGGCCTTCAAGCTGGTGTATTTACCTCTGTTGATTCCCTTACCGAGTGCTGGAAAAGTGACAGTATTTTCACTCCTCGGCTTTCAAAAGAAGAGCGTGACAAGGCCTATGACGGTTGGAAAAACGCCGTTGCCCGTATCCGCTGTAGTTAATTTTACCTCTCCATATATAGCGCGGTAATAAACCGCGCTTTTAATATAAAAAAATATTTTTATAACATTGTCATTACAATGTAAATTTGTGTTACTATCAAAAATTAAGGAAAACGTTTACCTTTTTTCTTAATTTTTAAAAACCTTTAATTTCAACATCTTAATAATAATAATTCGAAATTTAGGTTATAAGATGTGTAAAAAGAATGTTAATAAGCTTGATCCGAACATACTTATTACGCTATTTGTACGCTAACTAAGTAGAAAATAGCCTACTCACGGAGAAAACACAGTGACACATAAAATTAATCACATCATTATTAGGCCCAATGGCCAAGCGCTCACTATTAGGCGTTGCTATTGCGACAGCCTTACACACCCCGTTGGTATTCGCTCAAGAAGAAGCGACACCATCTGAAGACCAAGTTGAAGTTATTGAAGTTAAAGGTTTTACCAGTTCACTTAAAGCATCAATGCTAGATAAGAAAGCATCTGATGTTGTTTACGACGGTATTACTGCTGAAGATATTGGTAAATTCCCAGATCAAAACGTTGCAGAGTCACTGCAGCGCATTACTGGTGTTGCTATTGATAGAAGTGGCGGTGAAGGACAATTCATTACAGTACGTGGTTTCGGCCCAGAATTTAACACCGTATTGGTAAATGGTCGTCAAATCGCTACTGAGAACCAAGGTCGAGCGTTCAGCTTCGACACGCTTCCTGCAGAATTAATTAGTGGTGCAAAGGTATACAAGAGCCCGCTAGCATCAATGCAAGAAGGTGGTATTGGCTCGACTGTTGAAGTTACCACTGCACGCCCTTTCGCATTTGATGGCTTTAAAGCTGTAGCAAGTGTTAAAGGCATGTATGAAGACATTTCTGAAGAAACAACACCACAACTATCTGGCCTTGTTACCAATACCTTTATGGATGGCAAGCTAGGCGTTTTAGCTGCTGCTTCCTTCCAACAACGTAAACTTCAAACAAATATGTTGGAAACACGCTACTGGCGTCCAGGTGTTAGCATCACAGATCGTTCAGAACTGGATAACCCAGACTATGCCGATAGCTCGCAATACAATGGCGTTTACGTTCCACAGAACTTTGACCAAATTGTTGACTTGGTAGATCGTGAAAGAACATCTGGAAACTTGGTTGTTCAATACGCTCCTAACGATGATATGACTCTTACCTTAGACGGTCTTTACTCAAAGTTCGAAGTTGATTCAGACGCCCACAGTGTTGGTCATTGGTTCACCGATAGCAACTTAGACAATATGACCTTTAATGACAATGGCTCACTAACTAGCTTAGACAGTACATTAGTTGAAGGTGTTGGTGGTGCAACTGACTTTATCCGTCGTTGATACGGTCGTGACGTTGAAATTCAAGCATTTGGTGCGAACTTCGAGTGGTTAGTAAATGACAATTTAACTGCCGTTATCGATTTATCAACATCAACGGCTGAAGACAACAGTGGTGGCGATAACTTCTTTACCGTTGTAGGTTACAACAATGCCTACAGCGTAGATTATTCAGGGACTACTACACCAACACTAACTGTTGATGGTGGTGATGCAGCCTTACAAACACCATCGTTAGGCCGCATGCATTACAACGAACGTAACGGCTTCGATACTGAAGACACTATTTCAGAATACCGTGCGGATTTCACATGGGTGCCAGATTCGGATAATGCCTTCTACAAAATGGATTTTGGTATTTACTATCAAGACCGTGAAAAAGACAACACACGTCGCTTCGCTTCAGCATGTAATGTTTACTGTGGATACAGTTTCGATATTCCTGATGAGCTACTTACTGTTTTCACTGCCGAAAACTACTTTGCTGGCGTACCTAACCAATGGTTGACGTACAACCCGGAAGCGTTCTTCGATTATGCAAACTCTGACGTCGCTGCACAGCAAATTGCTGATGCAACAGGTTTATCATTTGATGATGTTCGTGCAACCCTTGATGCAACAAATATTAGTAACCCGCAAGCAAGTGCCGACTCTTACGTTGTGGGCGAAGAACTATTAAGTGTTTACACGCAGTTCTACTTCCAAACTGAAATCTCAGATTTACCTTTAGATATTAACTTCGGTTTCCGTTACACAGAAACAGATACATCTGTAGATGGAACTGTTCAACAGGTTCAAGATTTAGAGTTTATTCCTAACGACCCATCAGACCTTAACGTTGTTTATGCGACCGATGTTGGAACGCCGATTAATGAGAAAAACAGCTACTCTTCGTTGCTGCCTAATGTAAACGTTAAACTTCAACTAACTGACGATTTGTATCTACGTTATGCTTATTCAGAAACACTTACTCGCCCAATGATGGACGACCTAGTACCTGTATTTAACGTAACGGTATCTCGTCCAGGTAACTTGCAAGCTCAAGCGGGAAATACCGAACTTCAACCATACCAAGCTTCTAGCTGGGATGTGTCTTTAGAGTGGTATTACGATGACACGAGTTACTTCTCAGCGGCTGCATTTAATAAGGAAGTTGAAGACTTCATTTCTTCATCTACTGAAGAAGAGTCTTTATTCTTAGATAGCGGTGAGTATGTATTTAGTGTGCTTCGTCCTCGTAATGGCGAGACACTGAATGTTGAAGGTCTTGAACTAGCTTGGCTACATACTTTAGAAAATGGTTTTGGTATTCAAGCTAACGCCACTATCGTAAATTCAGATGCTGAATTTAGTCTGCCAGGTTTGGGGAACTCTCAAAACATTACGCTTTTCTATGAAAAAGATGCGTTCCAAGCCCGTGTAGCACTGAACAACCGTGAAACTTTCATGCAAGAAGCGGTAAGTTCACTAGGTGGTACTGAGCCTCTGTTCACAGAGACATATACCCAAGTGGATATGAGCGTAAGCTATGATGTTAATGAAACCGTTACCGTGTTCTTCGAAGGTATCAATATTACTGAAGAAGAGCTAACGCGTCGTGGTCGCCTATCTGAACACTTTGTACAACAAGTGAATGATGGTGCTCGCTATGCAGTTGGCGTACGTGCTAACTTTTAATTATACCTAGAATGAAAGAGGGGGGCATTCGCCCCCTTTTTAGTTGTTTCTTCTGCTGAGGAGTTTTTTGTGTCAGGCAGCTTAATCCAAATCATTGTTTTCTTCGTTATTACTGCGCTTATAGGTCTACTCACCTACATTAAGTGCCGCGGACATGGACACAGTAAGGCAAGTGAAACTAAAGAATACTTTCTAGCTGGCGGTGGTCTTACATGGATCTTTGTCGCGGGCTCTATTACGTTAACTAATTTAAGTACCGACCAATTAGTAGGTATGAACGGTAACCAAATGGCGTTACTGGCATGGTGGGAATTTGCAGCCGTTATAGGCTTAATAATCTTAGCCCGTATTTTCCTTCCTGTTTATTATCACTATCAATGCACAACTACTACCGAGCTTTTAGAGAAGCGTTACAACAACAAGCATATTCGTGCGCTTATTGGGCTGCTTTTCTTCTTAGGTAGCAGCCTTATATTTATGCCAGCGGTTATTTATTCTGGCTCTTTGTTCATGATTAACATGTTTAACCTAGACCTTCCACTCATGTATGTAGCTACAGCTTTTGCCATCATTGGTGCGTTGTATGCAATTTTTGGCGGGTTACGCGCGGTTGCGGTATCAGATACGTACTCGGGTGTTTTGTTGCTGGTTATGGCAATAGTTGTAGTGATATTGGCAATGGTAGCTATCGATTTTGATTTCTCAGGCATTCCTACAGAACGCTTAACATTAATTGGTGATGCAGACTCTCCTCTTCCATGGCAAACCCTATTAACCGGTATGATCTTCATTCAGACGTTCTACTGGAGTACCAATCAAACCATTACACAACGCGCTATGGCTGCCCCTAATATCAAAGAGGCACAGAAAGGCGTGTACGCAGCAGCGATCATTCGCTTTATCATTGTTCCTAGTATAATTGTTGTCCCTGGCATCATCTCATTCAAACTTTACGGTGACATAAACGATGCAGCCTACGGAACACTAGTTGGCGACGTTTTACCTGATTGGTTGTCGGGCGTTTTTGCAGCTGCGCTAGCGGCGGCGGTACTCACAACATATAACAGTAACTTAAACTCAGCCACGGCGTTATATGTATGCGATATACACGAAGCTTACGTGAACAAAAAGCCTGAAGTGGCCAAGTTAGGTGGAATTGTTACCGCAATTCTTACTGTAGTTTCACTGGTAATGGTGCCAATCTACGCGCAAGCCGAAAGTATCATTAACTTGTTACAACAACTCTATGGTTTGCTTAGCATGCCTATACTTTCTATTTTTATAGTCGGCTTGTTGTTTAATAATGTTAACCCGTATGCAGGCATTACTGCTGTTATCTTCGGCGTGTTACTTTATTCATTCTTTAGCTTCGTGCACGCACCTTTTGGTTTGCATTATATTCACCTTATGTTGGTTACCTTAATTTGCTGTATTGGTGTAGCCTTAGGTGTAAATAAACTCGTATTTAGACAGTCGGCGCAATGGCGTGGCAGATTGGTAGATGCAGACTAGGTAGCGCAGCGTATGACGCCGGTAAATAGTGTTGTTATTGTAGGCGGAGGCACGGCGGGTTGGCTTACTGCTGGTCTGCTGGCGGCTACCCACTCTAAACAAGGCTCCACCGGCGCACGCTTGTCTGTAAAGGTTATTGAATCTGATTCGATTCATCCTATTGGTGTGGGCGAAGGCACTTGGCCTACTATGCGCAGCACCTTAGCTAAAATAGGAATTGAAGAAGCTGCACTCGTCCAACAAGCGAGTGCGACCTTTAAACAGGCGAGTAAGTTTGTTCACTGGCACACTGAAGGGCAACGCACTGGATACTACCACCCCTTTAGCGCGCCTCAAGGCTCGGCCAGTGTAGATATAACCCCGTATTGGTTACACAACGACTCATTAAACGAGTATGCCTCAGATGTATGTTTTCAACCTAGCCTGTGCGAACAAGGTCTAGCCCCCAAATTAAAGGCCGATTCAAAGCAAAGCTTCAGTGCCAATTACGGCTATCATCTTGATGCCGGTAAATTCATTAACGTAATACGTGAACACTGTAAGAAAGTGTTAGGCGTCGAGCACATTATTGATGATGTCACCGATGTTGCTACTGATGACGCAGGCATAAAGCATGTCGTGACAAAAAATAATGACCATATTCGCGGTGATATTTTTGTTGATTGCACAGGTTTTAGTGCACGTCTTATCGAAAAAGCACTAGATGTTCCCATGGAAGACGCATCCTCTGTATTGTTTTCAGATTCAGCTTTGGTGCATCAAATTGCATATTCTGATGAACATCAGCCTATTGCTTGTCACACCCTATCTACCGCGCAAGAAGCTGGTTGGATATGGGACATTGGTTTGCAAAATCGCCGGGGCACGGGTTACGTTTATTCGTCAGAATTTCAATCAGATGATGAGGCAACTCAAACGTTTATGGCTTATCTAAAATCGATAAACCCTAACGAAGAGTTACCTTCTACTTTTAGAAAAATTAACTATAAAACTGGCTATAGAAAACGTTTCTGGGAAAAAAATTGCGTAGCTATAGGTTTATCTAGTGGCTTCTTAGAGCCCCTTGAGGCCTCTTCACTGATGTTAATTGAGCAAAGTGCAATTCAACTTGCTGAGCAATTACCCGCCTACACACAGGTAATGCCCCACGTGGCAAGCCGCTTTAATCGGGCGTTAACTAATAAGTGGCAAAGCACTATAGAATTTTTAAAACTACACTATGTTCTTAGTAATCGTAACGAAGACTTCTGGTTAGCAAACAGATCACCACAGAGCATTCCACAACGGCTAGCATCCTTGCTTGAAGAGTGGCAATACCGCCCTATTCTTGATAGCGACTTTACTGATACAGATGAGGTATTTAGCGCACAAAGCTATCGCTATATACTTTATGGAATGTCACATAAGACCAACTTGAGCCAGTATGTGCGTTCAATGAGCAAATACGAGGGTGCCGATAAACAGTTACAACTTAATAAAGCCTTAATCGCTCAGTTGAAAGCGCGCCTTCCTTCTCATCGCGGCTTAATTGATACAATGCTTAATAAGCATTAAGCCTAAGGCCTGTTGATCTTTCGTGATTAGTTTTTGACCGGCATGGTAAAGAGTT
>NZ_CAXBMP010000028.1:0-57096 GCF_963976965.1 uncultured Alteromonas sp. | reverse complement strand
GTTCCGCTCTATCACTGAAAGTGTTAGGTTAGGTTATGACCAATCCAGATAAAACTGTGAACACCAAGCGATTTTGTCGTACTTTAATTACCACGCGATTCTGTCGTAGTCGCTAATTACCAAGGGAAATTGACGGTTATCTTTAACCGTGTTCTTTGAATGTTTTGTTTGTGCATTTGAGGAACGCTAAGGATGATTGTGTTGAATTCCAAAGCTCAATTGACAGTTGATGTCATCGCGAAAGTGGCTGAGCGTAAAATTACGATAGCCAATGCCACTAAGCTCCTCAATAAATCCAGACGTACTGTTGAACGTTATTTACAGCGTTACCGAAGCCAAGGACTACAGTTTGTTGTTCATGGTAATTCGGGCAGCGAGCCAGTTAATAAAACTCCAGATAGGCTTAAGCAGCAAGTTCAATCACTAATCCGCGAGAAATACTATGATCTGAACCTGTTGCACCTTGCCGAGATGCTGGAGACTCATGAACATATTGTTGTTAAGCGCGAGACACTGCGTAAATGGGCACATGATATCCATCATGTAAAACGGGCGAAGCGCAGGCGTAGCCGTGTTCACAAACGCAGAGAGCGAATGGAAGCGCCAGGGTTAATGCTGCAAATGGACGGCAGTACACATCGTTGGTTCGGCGATAAGAAGTCGTGTTTAATCGCCATGATTGATGATGCCAACAGCGATATTCATGCTGAGTTCTTTCCGTCAGAAACGACTGAAGGATGTATGAAAGTCATGCGCTCAGTCGTTGAGAAATACGGTGTATTTAAAACCCTGTATGTTGATAGAGCAGGCATCTTTGGTGGCCCTAAGCGCTGTAACTTCTCGCAGATGCAGCGGGCCTGTGAGGAGTTGGGGATTGAAATCATCTTCGCCAGTTCTCCTCAGGGTAAAGGCCGAATTGAACGTGCCTTCGATACCCTGCAAGACAGGTTGATACCGGAATTACGACTCAACAATATTGCTGATATGACGGGCGCAAATAGCTATCTCCAACATGTATTCATTCCCCAGTTCTGGCGTAAAAACCTGGTTGTAAAATCAAGAACATCAGACACTGAATATACGCCTGTACCACGCTACGCCAATCTTGATGATATCTGCATCACCAAGGTCTACCGGAAAATACGCAACGACCATACGTTTAGCTACGGTGGAAAACTCTACTTCATCGACTCACCGCTAAAGCACTCTATCGCAAACCAGAAAATCGAAATCCGCATGGGTAAACATAAGCAGTTCGATGCTTACTTCGCCGGACGAAAGCTACAGGTAACCGAAGTCACAGAGCCTGAAAAAGTGTCCTCGGAAGACAATGAGATCCAGAAGAAGCTTGAAGTATTGGCACTGGCTGACAGGCTTGGAAATGTGGCAGAAGCGTCCCGCCTTAGCGGCGTCTCCCGCGATACTATTTACCGCCATCGTAAACTGATAAAGCAAGGTGGGATCGAGTTGCTAAAACGTCAGGAAACGCCAGATCTTCATCACAAAAATCGTACTGACAGAGCCATTGAAGAAGTCGTCATCGAATTCTCCCTGGCTAACCCACACCTCGGACAATCTAAGGTGTCACGGCTGCTCAAGTCTGAAAGAAACGTCGACATACACGCTAGCGGCGTTCGAAATATCTGGCTGAGGGAAAACATGAACACCACTGCGTTACGGTTGGCAAAGCTTACGGGATAGTGACAATAACTGAGTGTGATTACGTTAAAAGATCTTGGTAATGACACTCATTCAGGTAACTGTTCATTATGGTCAGAAGGCTCACCAATATACATAGTCAATCCAATTACCTATTGCTTATTCTGCTGCTCAAGAGACCACAAGCCTGCATACTTGTTAAAAGTATATTGTGCATAAATAACAGCATACAAAAGCCCTCTGCCGCCATCTAAAAAGCCAAGTCTGAATACGTATATTTGTACGAAGGTGAGGAGCCCCCTAAGAGCCGCTAACGATACACCATGACTCTTCTTGCCTTTGGCGAATTTTTTTTCAGCCATCAATACTGCGTATAGTCGGTTTTTATACAGAAGGTGCTCAAAGTCTCGGATAGAATAGTGATTTAAAAAGCCTTTGCCAATAACACCAGTTTCACCTTCGAAAAGTACCTTTTCATGAACAATGGCCTCATCAAATCTGGAACCATTCCTCCTAAACAAGCGAGTACACGCTCTCGCAGTTCTACCAAACCGGGTTGGTTTACCGAAGATGAAGTTTTTCCATCTCATCTTATAAGCATTGTGCTCAATAGAGTCTTGATTTAGGAGTCTTGTTATTTCTTGAGCAAGTTTCGAATCTACTTCCTCATCTGCATCGATAGATAAAACCCAGTCGCATGTAGCCTTATCCAGCGCTCTTTGCTTTTGGATTCCATAGCCTTGCCAATCCGTAATAAACACTTTATCAGTGAATTGTTTTACTATTTCAACGGTTTTGTCAGTGCTACCGCTATCAAAAACAATTATTTCATCGGCTATGCTCGTTACTGAGCTTAAACAACGAGAAATGCGATCTTCTTCGTTCTTCGTGATCACAATGACAGAAAGAGTATTCTTCATGATTCAATCCCTGAGTGTTGTTATGCATAATTCCTATGCGTTCATTACGTAATCGTTTGAAAAGCGCCAATATGGAAAGTTCCGTCAGATTATATTTTGACTGCTTTTGCTGTAGCCAAAAACAACGCGAAAATAGCATTTCCTGTGAGATTTTGAAAGACTAAAGTCGGCGATATACTCGTAAATGCCAGTGAATAAACGAGCTTGCTACGAATGTAATATCTAGTTGAGGGAAAACATAAATACGACTGCGATGCGATTGGCAAAGCTTGCCGAAGCGGAGCAACATTGATAATGTAATTACGTCAAAATCGCTTGGTACTTAAACCGTCAGTATCCCTTGGTAATCACACTAATCCATAAAATAATGATTCAACTTATTGGCAGTTTCCGTAATACAGGTTTGATATTTTTTCTTGCACTAATAACTCAACTCGCTTTTTGTGCTAGTACCTGCACCTTTCTGCGAACCAATTCTAGTCGTGTTTTCATCCGTTACTTATGGATCAGAGTGGTTAAAAGATAATGAAGATTAGATATTTGGAGACTATTTCTTTGGGAGCTCTTGTGCTTTGGTCGATTAAAGAATCTATGAACCACACATTGTTAGCCCTGAGCTGCTTTAAAATAACTAACTAACTTTGACCCGCATATTATGAAGTAAATTTCAGATCCTGAGCGCCAGCGGATGTGATCAACTTAATCACTTTGACTTCAGACTAAGGAATTTCTAGGCATACTCTCGGTCTTATCACAATTCAATTATTAGTTCTCAAAGGTAAACCGGACACACTACGCGCCCGGTTTTAGAGTCACTATCTTTTGAATAGTTTTAATTGGAATCTTCGCTATTTTGCTCTGCTTCTTCTTTAATTTTTTTAGGTAGTAGAAGCTCTCTGAGTTTAGCTTCGATCTCGTTTGAAATTTCAGGGTTTTCTTTTAGGAAATTCATACAGTTACTTTTACCCTGCCCAATTCTATCACCATTGTAGCTGTACCACGCCCCAGCTTTATCAACTAGCTTGTGTTTTACACCCAAATCTATTAGTTCGCCTTGCTTTGAAATTCCCTCTCCGTATTTAATTATAAATTCAGCCTGCTTGAATGGAGGGGCTATTTTGTTTTTTACTACCTTCACTCTTGTTTCATTACCAACGACTTCATCGCCTTCCTTTACAGCGCCTATACGCCGAATATCCAAACGAACTGAAGCGTAAAACTTCAAGGCATTTCCGCCAGTAGTAGTTTCTGGATTACCAAACATCACACCAATCTTCATGCGAATCTGGTTAATAAAGATCATCATAGTGTTCGATCTTTTAAGATTACCCGTAATCTTTCGCATACTTTGAGACATCATTCGAGCGGCAAGACCCACATGTGAGTCTCCAATATCGCCTTCAATTTCTGCTTTCGGGGTAAGCGCTGCAACAGAATCAACGACAATAACATCGACAGCACCAGAGCGAGTTAACATGTCGCAAATTTCTAAAGCTTGTTCACCTGTGTCTGGCTGTGAAACGAGGAGTTCATCAATATTAACCCCAAGTTTTTCCGCATAGATCGGATCTAATGCATGTTCAGCATCGACGAATGCACATGTCTTTCCTTGACGTTGGGCTTCCGCAATAACTTCAAGAGTGAGCGTAGTTTTACCAGATGATTCTGGTCCGTATATCTCGACGATTCTGCCTAACGGTAAGCCTCCAGCGCCTAATGCTATATCCAGTCCTAATGAGCCTGTCGATATAGTTTCGACATCCATTGTTTTGTTCTCACCAAGCTTCATTATTGAGCCTTTACCAAATTGCTTCTCAATTTGGGATAAGGCTGCATCTAGAGCTTTACTTCTGTTTTGATCTATCATCGTAGTAGGCCTTCATTTCTTGCACTGATACAAGTAATTAATTAAAAACTAAAATATAAAATGAAGCTCTTTTATCTTATATTTTAATTCTCATTGTGTATGTGACACTCTCATTTCTATGTGACACATTTTACGCAGCTATGGGTAAAGGGCCAAAATGCAAACCAACGTGTGAGTCACCCATGTCGCCTTCAATTTCCGCTTTTGGCGTAAGGGCAGCAACCGAGTCAACAATAACGACATCAACACCGCCAGAACGAACCAGCATGTCACAAATTTCAAGCGCTTGTTCACCCGTATCAGGCTGAGAAACTAAAAGCTCATCGATGTTTACACCTAGCTTCGACGCGTAAATTGGATCAAGTGCGTGCTCAGCATCTACGAAGGCACAGGTTTTACCATTCTTTTGAGCCTCTGCAATTACCTGCAAGGTAAGTGTCGTTTTACCCGAGGCTTCAGGTCCGTAAATTTCTACCACACGACCACATGGCAAACCGCCTATGCCCAAAGCGATATCAATGGTGAGTGAACCAGTAGAGATAGCCTCAATGTCCATCGCTTGGTTGTCGCCTAAACGCATAATAGCGCCTTTACCGAACTGCTTTTCAATTTGCCCAAGTGCGGCACTTAAAGCTTTAGATCTATTACTGTCCACGTCAATATCCTCTAGGATTAGCGGTTAAATTCTTTAGTTGGTGATGTCTTTGTTGAAGCTGCCTTTGCTATTTATACTAGCTATCTTTACTAACAGTATTATTCATCTATACAGCTAGCATTCATTGCATCAACATTTGCTTACCGACACCTTACCAAGTGTTGCGTGCATTCTATACTGTACAAGCATACAGTTTCAACCTGAGTTTTCATTTTATTTTGCTTAATGGGTTCTTATTGGCAGCATCTTAGATGACCGTCTGTTCAATCAGCCAACATCGCCAATAGATGGGTAATCGCAAATTCTATTGCATGCAGACGAACAGTCTCTCGGTCTCCAGCAAAAACCTGCTTAATCGTTTCTGACTTAGCACCACAGATAAACCCAAACCAAACAGTACCCACAGGCTTTTCTTCGCTGCCGCCACCTGGGCCTGCAATACCGCTTACGGTTACCACGACATTCGCGTCGCTCTTGTGCTTAACGCCCGCCGCCATCTCTTCAACGGTCTGCATTGACACCGCGCCATGTGCATTTAGAGTTTCTGGCTTTACAGCTAATTCACGTATTTTTGCGTCGTTTGAATACGTCACCCAACTTTGATTAAACCAATCCGAACTGCCAGCAATACTGGTAAAGGCGAACGCAACGCCGCCCCCGGTGCAAGACTCTGCGCTTGAAACCGTCCAGCCTTTACGGCGAAGCGCATTACCCAGCGCCGTCACCATCTCTGTTATATTGTCAGATACCATGAATGTCCTTTATCGCTATCAGCGCTATTATCAGCTTCGGCCGTTAAAGCATTAATTTGAAGCATTAGGCTGTGCCGATGTACTTATTGGTGAGAGCTATCATTTAACTAATGAGTTCAGGAAATGGTTGAAAATTCCATACTCGTATCAATAATACACAGCAAATACGAAAAGTGATTATTTTAGCACTCCTGCTCTTTTAATCACTCTTCTGTTAATAATTCTTCTGTTAATATAACAAATTGAGTTATCGCAAGTAGCAGCAATAAAAAGCACGAGGCATTTTTTGGAATCACACACTCCTATGATGCGCCAGTATTTAACGATAAAGGCGCAGCACCCTAACATTCTTATGTTTTACCGTATGGGCGACTTTTACGAGTTGTTTTTCGATGATGCCAAGAAAGCCGCAGAACTGCTTGATATATCATTAACCGCACGGGGCAAATCCGGTGGCGATCCTATTCCTATGGCTGGCGTTCCTTACCACGCGGTTGAAAGCTATTTAGCCCGGTTGGTGAAAATGGGCGAGTCAGTGGCGATTTGCGAACAAGTTGGCGACCCAGCTACAAGCAAAGGCCCAGTTGAGCGCCAAGTTCAGCGCATTGTTACCCCAGGTACGGTTACCGATGAAGCCTTATTAGAAGAACGCCGCGATAATGTACTAGCGGCAGTTTGCGGTCACAGTATGCATTACGGCGTGGCTACATTAGATGTCACCAGTGGCCGGTTTGTAGTAGTCGAGTGCGACACCGACGATGCCTTGTTAGGTGAACTACAACGAATTAATCCTGCTGAACTACTCTATCCTGAAGGCTTTGAAAGCTTACCCTTGATTGAACAGCGTAAAGGCTTGCGTCGGCGGCCCGAGTGGGAATTCGATATCGATACCGCCACCGAACAATTAACCGCTCAGTTTCAAACGAAAGAACTGGCGGGGTTTGGGGTATCAGATTTAACCAAAGGCATTGGCGCCGCCGGTTGTGTGCTTCAATATGTGAAAGATACCCAGCGTACAGCCCTTCCCCATATTCGCCGTATTCAAAAAGAACAGCAAGACAGCCGCGTACAATTAGATGCAGCTACCCGCAGAAATCTAGAGCTTACCCACAATTTAGCCGGCGGCATTGAAAATACCCTGTTTAGCGTGATGGATACGACCACTACCGCCATGGGTAGCCGGTTACTACAACGCTATATTCACTCGCCTATTACCGATCAACACGAATTACATAACCGTCAAGATGCCATTGAAGCACTTATCGACAATGAGCCAGATGCTATTCGCGGTCATTTAAAAACGATTGGCGATATTGAACGCATAATGGCACGTTTGGCATTACGTTCAGCAAGGCCCAGGGATTTCGCTAGACTTAAAAACGCGTTGAATACCCTGCCCGACCTTCAAGAAGCGTTGGGGGCGTATAACGTTGCACAGCTAAATGAATTAAAACAGGCCGTCAGTACTTACCCAGAGCTACAAGCTTTATTAAATAACGCGATTATCGATAACCCGCCTGTGGTTATTCGCGATGGCGGGGTTATTGCTGAAGGCTTTAATAGCGAATTAGATGAGCTTCGAAAATTGTCTCAAGGTGCTACTGATTATCTTGACGCCATGGAGCAACGCGAACGTGAACGCACAGGCATTTCAACCCTAAAAGTAGGCTACAACCGGGTTCATGGTTTCTTTATCGAGATTAGTCGTGCCAATAGCGACAAAGCGCCCGCCGAATATATTCGCAGGCAAACGCTTAAGAATACTGAACGCTTTATCACCCCAGAGCTTAAAGAGCACGAAGATAAAGTACTTACCAGTCAAGGTCGTGCGCTAGCCCTCGAAAAACAGCTTTATGAAGCACTTTTCGATGAAGTCGCGCCAAGCCTAAATGCGCTAATTGAAACGGCCGCAGCACTGGCTAAACTCGACGTATTATGCTGTTTTGCCGAGCGCGCGTTAAGTCTGGATTGGTATCGCCCAAGGTTAAGTATGGAAAGCGCGCTGACCTACGAAGAAGGTCGGCATCCTGTGGTGGAACAGGTTATGAAAGACCCGTTCATTGCTAACCCATTAACACTCAACGATAGCCAGCGCATGCTTATTATTACCGGCCCTAACATGGGCGGTAAATCAACCTACATGCGCCAAACCGCGTTAATTGCACTATTAGCGTATATTGGCAGCTATGTGCCCGCACAAAACGCCCATATTGGTAAAATTGATAGAATATTTACTCGTATTGGCGCTTCTGACGATTTAGCATCTGGTCGCTCAACCTTCATGGTAGAGATGACGGAAACCGCCAACATTCTGCACAATGCCACCGAGCATTCGTTAGTTTTAATGGATGAGATTGGCCGCGGCACCAGTACTTACGATGGCTTATCTCTCGCATGGGCGTGCGCCAGCTACCTCGCCCAAAAGCTGAATGCTTACACCTTATTTGCGACTCACTATTTTGAGCTTACCGAGTTACCTGATACCGAGAAAAGTGTAGTTAATGTACATTTGGATGCGGTAGAGCACGACGACACCATCCGGTTTATGCATAGCGTACAAAATGGCGCGGCGAGTAAAAGCTTTGGTTTACAGGTTGCACAACTTGCAGGTGTACCTAAGCCGGTTATTAAAGCGGCGCAGCAAAAACTCGCTATTTTGGAAAACGCGCATCTTATTTCTGAAACTGAATCCAGTGCTGATATTAAAACTGATAAATCATCTAACATTGGGGATGAAACTGGCAAGCAGCACGATAGACGCGCCAACAAAAAAGCAGCGTCAACGGCGCATGGTTCCTTACAATCTCAGTCACAACTGTTGTTCCCAGATAAACCCCATCCGGTTGTAGAAGCGTTGGAAAATTTATCCCCAGATGAACTTTCACCACGCCAAGCACTAGACCTTATTTACACGCTCAAGCGTTTAAGTCAGTCATAAAAAACAGCGCTTGCGGCGAAAGCCACGCTCAAATAGGTAAAAGAAGCGATTGTGTGGGCAAACAGATTGTTTGCTCACACTAACTTGCGTATACTATTAACCCGTCCAAAGTATGGGTAGTTTAGTTCCTAAACTACACTCATATTTACCCAATACAACTCAACGTTCTAGGTTTCGCATGACAAATTATATTTTCGTCACCGGTGGTGTAGTTTCATCGCTAGGTAAAGGTATTGCCGCTGCGTCGTTAGCCGCAATTCTTGAAGCTCGCGGGCTCACCGTCACCATGTTAAAACTCGACCCGTATATTAATGTCGACCCAGGCACCATGAGCCCTATTCAACATGGCGAAGTATTTGTTACCGATGATGGCGCAGAAACCGATCTTGACCTTGGTCACTACGAGCGTTTCATTCGCACCCGTATGACCAAGCGTAACAACTTCACTACCGGACGGGTATACGAAGAAGTACTAAAACGTGAACGTCGAGGTGACTACTTAGGCGCCACTATTCAGGTTATTCCACACATTACCAACGAAATTAAGCGCCGTGTGGTTGAAGGCGCTGAAGGCCACGATGTGGCTATTGTTGAAATTGGTGGAACGGTAGGTGACATCGAATCACAACCTTTCTTAGAAGCAATTCGTCAACTAGGCACCGAACTAGGCCGCGAAAAAGCGATGTACATGCACTTAACCTTAGTGCCTTATATGCCAGCTTCAGGCGAAGTAAAAACGAAACCAACACAGCATTCGGTGAAAGAACTCCGTTCTATTGGTATACAACCAGATATTCTAGTGTGCCGCTCTGTAGGCGCGCTTCCTTCTACCGAGCGTTCTAAAATTGCGTTATTTACTAACGTAAACGATAAATCGGTAATTTCGCTTAAAGATGTAGACAGCATCTACCGCATTCCAGCTGCCCTTAAAGCGCAAGGTATGGATCAACTTGTGGTAGACCGCTTTGGTTTAGACTGTAAAGAAGCCGACCTATCTGAATGGGAACAAGTGCTTTATGCAGAGTCTAACCCTACTGCTGAAGTTAACATCGGTATGATTGGTAAATACGTTGAATTGCCAGATGCTTATAAGTCAGTTAATGAAGCGCTTAAACATGCTGGGTTGAAGAACCGTTTAACCGTAAATATCCACTATATCGACTCTCAAGACGTTGAAAGTAAAGGCGCACAAATTTTAGAAAAACTAGATGCTATATTAGTGCCTGGTGGTTTTGGTGAGCGCGGTATCGAAGGCAAAATTGCCACTGCACGCTATGCCCGTGAAAACAAAGTGCCTTACTTAGGTATTTGTCTTGGTATGCAAGTAGCCCTTATCGAGTTTGCGCGTAATGTAGCCGGTATGGAAGATGCCAATAGCTCTGAATTTGATCCAGAGACACCGTATCCGGTTGTTGGTTTAATTACAGAATGGCTTGATGAAGCAGGTACCACAGAAATACGTAGTGAAAACTCAGACCTCGGCGGCACTATGCGCTTAGGCAGTCAGCTTTGCCACTTAATTGAGGGCACTAAGGTGCATGAAATGTATGGCAGTGCTGAAATTTACGAGCGCCACCGTCATCGTTACGAAGTTAACAACAACCTTCGTGAACAAATTGAAGCCGCAGGGTTAAAGGTAAGTGGTTTGTCCACTGATAAACGACTTGTAGAAGTTATCGAAATACCTGACCATCCTTGGTTTATCGCGGGTCAATTCCACCCTGAATTTACGTCAACCCCTCGTGATGGACACCCATTATTTAAAGGGTTTGTCGCTGCTGCTGGACAGTATCAAAAAGAGAATCATTAATTTCTAATAAGGGAACACTTGCTCCCGTTTGTGTTCCCAAACAATTGTTAAGGAAAAAACATGGCGAAAATTAGTCGCATTATTGGTCGCGAAATTTTGGACTCACGCGGTAATCCTACCGTTGAAGCCGATGTGTACTTAGAATCAGGCGTTATGGGCCGCGCTGCTGCTCCATCTGGTGCTTCAACAGGTAGCCGCGAAGCATTAGAACTTCGTGACGGTGACAAGTCTCGTTATTTAGGTAAAGGCGTAATGAAAGCCGTAGCCGCTATTAACGATGAAATTGCCCCTGCGCTTTTAGGTAAAGACGCACTAGCACAAGCTGATATTGACGCTATCATGATTGACCTAGACGGCACAGAAAATAAAGAAACTCATGGTGCAAATGCCATTCTAGCGGTATCGCTAGCAGTAGCTAAAGCAGCGGCCTTAGAGAAAGGCGTTGCCCTTTACGAGCACATTGCAGATCTTAACGGCACTCCTGGTCAATACTCGATGCCAGTACCTATGATGAATATCATCAATGGTGGTGAGCACGCTGACAACAACGTAGACATTCAAGAATTCATGGTACAGCCAGTAGGCGCAAAGAGCTTCAAAGAAGCCCTTCGCATGGGTGCTGAAATTTTCCATTCACTGAAGAAAGTACTTTCTGCTAAAGGCCTAAATACGGCTGTTGGTGACGAAGGTGGTTTCGCACCAAACCTTAGCTCTAACGCTGAAGCGCTAGCGGTTATCGTTGAAGCAGTAGAAAACGCTGGCTACAAAATGAATGAAGATATTACGCTAGCACTCGATTGTGCGGCATCTGAATTCTACAAAGATGGTCAATACGTATTGTCTGGTGAAGACAAGAGCTTCGATTCTGAAGCCTTTGGTGATTACCTAGCTGACCTTTCTGACAAGTACCCTATTGTGTCTATTGAAGATGGTCTAGACGAGAGTGATTGGGACGGTTGGGCAAGTTTGACCAATAAAATTGGCGAAAAAGTACAACTTGTTGGCGACGATTTGTTTGTAACTAACACCAAGATTCTTAAGCGTGGTATTGATAACGGTATTGGTAACTCAATCCTTATCAAGTTCAACCAAATTGGTTCACTAACTGAAACCTTGAACGCAATTAAGATGGCGAAAGATGCAGGCTTCACGGCTGTTATCTCTCACCGTTCAGGCGAAACAGAAGACGCCACTATTGCTGATTTAGCCGTAGGTACTGCAGCTGGCCAAATCAAAACTGGTTCACTATGTCGTTCAGACCGCGTTGCTAAGTACAACCAACTTCTTCGCATTGAAGAAGCGTTAGGTGATGCTGCAACTTATAAAGGTCGCTCTGAAATTAAAGGTCAGTAATAGCACGCGCTTATATTAAATAAGCGCTTATTACTTATCTAATTGAAAGCTGTGTTAAGGCCCATATTTTATGGTCTCTTAACGCAGCTTTTTTGTGTCTGCTTGAAGCCTTTTCCTAACACCCTTTCAATAATGCTCCTTCAATAACGTCCCTTTCAAAAAAGATGACAATAATTAAGGACTAGCGAGCTTAATTTAAGACAAAAAAATACCCCAGCTCGTGCTGGGGTATTTCAATTTTAGTGTTGTTAGCGAAGCTACACGCTATTTAGAAGCGGTAGTTAGCACCTAAAGTCACTCGGCGGTCGGTAAGACCTTGGAAGCACAACAGTGCACCTTCATTAATACAAGACTGCTCAACTTCTGATTCAGTAATGTTTACCGCCTCAATACCTATGTTCAAGTCTTCGTTCACGTCGTAGTTGATGCTAGCGTTAAGCTGACCACGGTCTTCCTGAACTACTGGGAAACCCCAAGGGAAACTAGATGTGCTTCCGAAGTCGTCCGAGCGGTACGCTTCACGCCATGTGTAACGCATACGGGCTGACAAACCAAACTTCTCGTAGTACAAGGTAAAGTTATAGGCATTTTCAGATAAGTTTAGTAAGCCTTGAACTGCTGACACTTCAATATCATCGATACCCGTAGAAGCTGCAAATACATTTGCCGCACGACTAGTGGCTGTATTCTCTGAATCACCACCATCGAACTCTTGAATCGTGTAGTTAGCAAGTACACCGAAACCTGAAGCCCAACCTAGTTCTTTTTCAAAACCTGAAAGGTCATATTGAACCGCAATTTCGATACCTTTTTGCGTGGTTTCGCCAGCGTCGTTAATCTTAGTTTCTGTACCTACACAAATACCTGTGCCTAGTTCAGGTCCAAAAACGTTGATATCAGCAATTGGGTTAAACACACCGCCACCTTCACAAGGGTCGGTAAGATCACGATAACCTGTTACTGGATCTTCAAATGCACTTACAATCTGGTCAACATGAAGCGCTTTACGTGTTTTATGGAATATACCAACACTTAACACGCTCGCTTCAGCAAAGTACCATTCTGCCGCTAAGTCGAAAGAGGTTACTTCTTCAGGCTCTAAACCAGGGTTACCGATAGCTACATTTGGGTTAGGGCTTGTGCTAAATGTTACTGAAGTAGATAAGTCGTCGAAGTCAGGTCGGCGTATATCTTTACCGGCACCGAAGCGAAGGACAACATCATCAGCCACATCAGCAACAATATTTAATCGAGGTAGAATGAAATCATAATCACCGGTATTAGTTACTTGCGATACCAATTCGTTTCCATCACCGTCAACAGTAATTGAGTTACCTACAGAGGTAACGTCTGTCTGCAAATAACGCAAACCAAAATTACCGCGGAACATCTCATATTCAAAGTTTGCTTGCGCATAAAGTGCATGTGTTTCTTCTTCGATGTCGAAGAAACCTGATGAACTTGATGTTGGCGCATTCAATGTAGCCGTCGAACCGTGTGCGTCCATAGCTTGTTGTAGTGTAGCTCATACGCCATCTGGATCTGAAGCCACTAATTCAGGGTTAATGATTAAGAAATCTCTAACGTAAAGTTCGCGACCATCCGCATCGTTGAAGTTATTAGGCCCAGCGACTAGTAATTCAGAGAATAAATCACCTCGAGGACTGTCTTCCATACTTCTTAAACCAACACTGGTGTTAACATCGTCACGGGTGCTCGCTGATTTATTGTAGCGATAACCAAAGTCGACTGACGTGATCATCGAGTCTACGTAATAAGAAAAATCAAAACGGATCGCATCTTCTGAGTTTTCAGTGGTATCTCTACCTATATTCACATCACGTAAAACAACGTTAGCAGGGTCTAAAAGCTGTTCTACTGTTGGTGCGTATTCTGCACCAGAAGCAATTCCGAACGCTAGTGAACCGCCAGATAAGTCATATTCAAACGGAACACTGTTGTCGTTACCACCACCAGCATCTAGCGGTGCATTGGGGTTGATAAAGTTAAGCGTAGTATTAAAGCTAGGAGTGGTAGTATCTGAAGATGAAGAGGCAACTTCAGCACTTACAAACCATTTCTCGCCTTGCCACTCACCACCTAATCTAAAGATTTGGCTCTCTGTAATACGAGAATTTGTATCGGTAGACAAACGAAGATTAGGATCGTCGTCATCGTTATCAAGATTCACTGGAATCACACCGCGAAGAGCAGCCTGCATTGAACCTAAATCAGTGCCACCTAGAGAACCGAAATTAATCGTTTCGAAGGCATCGGGTACTGAAATATCGTTAAGTGCACTTACGCCTGACGCTTGAACACGTGAGCTTTCTTGCAAACGTTCTTGGTCATTGATGATTGCATCGAAGAAAAACTTAGTGTTGTCGTTTGGCTGCCATTCAAAGGTACCTACAAAGTTTTTCGTTTCATATTCGTAGTTATCATAATCTTGTACGAAAAACTGAATGGGTAGGAAGTCGAAGGATTGCGCACTGGCCACGCCGCTATCTGATGCAATTAAGTTATCTCGGTCAGCACGTGGTCTGAACGCCGATACATCTTGCTCCGAATAACTACCACTCACTACCACACCGAATTTACCGTGGTCGTTTTCCCAGTTATCACCGAACGTCGCTGAAAGACGAGGTTGGAAACCACTGTCTGTAGACAAGCTGCTGTTTTCACCTTGAATACGAATCGACGTCAATCTCTCAGTTAATTGAAGAGGACGAATTGTTTTAAGGTTGATGGTACCACCAACAGAACCTTCAATTGTTTTCGCATCTGGTGACTTGGTAACTTCCAAACCGGCAATAATTGCTGCTGACACATCTTCAAAATCGATACCGCTTCGGCCTGCGCCTGAACCCACTGTAGATACGCCGTTAATTTCTGTTCGGTTAGCGTCGGTACCACGAATCTGAACCCCTGTCCCAACACCCGCTTCACGCGTAATTTGTATACCCGTGATGTTTTCTAACACTTCCGCTAAGTTTTGGTCAGGCAATTTACCAATGTCTTCAGCTTCAATGACTTCTACTAAATTGTTTGTAAAACGTTTTTCGTTTAGTGCACTGGCAAGCGAGGCGCGAATACCAGAAACCTGTATAACTTCTACGTCTTTTTCAGCTTCTTGTTGAGCGTCTTGAGCAAGGGTAGAGTGGCAAAACTCAACGATGTTGCAGATAACATCGCTAAGGTAATTTTAGATAATTTGTGTCCCATGTGTGTTTCCTCTTGCAGTGTTTTGAACCGAGCTTTTAGGCTTTCAAAACAGCGTTGCTAAGTTATGTGTGGTTACATCCTGCACTATTAAAGATACACTTCATTTACAAGATGATTACAAAGCTAGACGAAAAACATACAATGGTCAACCTTTGATCACTCAAAAATACAGATTCATTAACATCAATTGTAATGCCAATTAACAACACAACAACTAACCAATAAAAGTACCCACTATCCAAATCAGATACTAATTTATAGTTATCAGATGGTTAGCTATAAATGATTGCAATTTGAGTTTATTTTTTAGGTAAAAAACGTGAGATAAATTAAATAATTATTCTTTAGTATTGATTCGTCAAATGAAGACCAATTCGAAAGCGGTAATACTAATTGCTTATATAAATATATTCGATGCGACTAGATTGGTAATGTAAAATGTTAATGGCTATTGTTGCCGTACGCTGGCGGGATAGATACTTTCATTTGTGGGCATTCATTACAGAAAAACTAGTTAGCGTTTCAAGGCTGTTAATTCAGTCACGCAGCCTATAATTCTCCTGCTGCCAAACTGTGACTTATATTTATTAGTTGGTAGCATTGGGTTTCTGGATACCCAGCCTAAATCCTGCTAACGTAGGTTTATTGCGTCTTTTTTATTGTCTTACCAGTATTATGGCATCCGACGGACATACGTCTTCCACACAATCAGGCTTTTTTAGCAATTCAGGCGAGTTAGGTGGTGCACAACCACAGTTCACTGAAATTTGTACTGCGTTATACGAAAGAGAGCTTTTGCTTATCGCGCATAAGGGCCCAGCCAATGTGTCGATACTGCGTCGCCGATTAGCCGGCCTGCCCCACCATATTCGAAGTGTGGCGCGATACCTCATTGACAATAACTCACCGCTAGACATCGATCCCCACAATGGAAGTTGGTTTATCAAGCAACCTGGAAAGTGCCCTGGGATCACCCAATCTATTGATAAAAAATATCAGTGGTATAGGCAATATGCAGATTACGGTTTGGTTGTACCGATATGCATCACTACGCTAGAAGGTATGCATATAGAGCTCGACTCAATAGATAGCGTGAACCGCACCACAAACACGCTTCATACTAATAAACACGGATGGTTTTCTCTTGACGGCGAGGTGGCGCATAGTGAGATTGAAACCAATCAGTACACCCCAGAAAAAGACACTCCCTGCTTCACCGACGCAAATGCGGTATTAAAACGGCAACTTCTAAAACCTACGACGGCAATTATGGCATCTGCGTGCAGCGGACATATGTGGCGACATAAATCGAAGGGAGCACCTCGAGCACTTTCATTGCGAGAAATGCGTCTGTCTACTCACATAAACTGGAAAAATTTCACCCTGAAAGGTTAAGCCGAGTTCTTATTTAAGGCACACCTATGGCAGGCTTTAACAACAACGCAATGATTACCTTGATACATACTTCCCTGCACAGTGTCGGTATTTAATCCAACGCTTCTTCGTAGCGCTTTATAAAGCGAGAAAAGGCTTCAACGTGTGGTAAGTGCCCCAAACCGTCAAGCTCTTTCACCGTTATGGCAGTGTTGCGGGCTTTAACTTCAGCGCCAAGTTTATCGTAACGACCTAACTCTCGCGTAACGCCCTCTTTTTTCCAACCTCGCCCAGGTCCGGTTCTATCCCGTGTACCTAAAATTAAGGTGACAGGTATTTGTAAATTATCGAATTCTTCGATAACCGGTTGAGTAAATATCATGTCGTAGGTTAACGCACTCACTTTGGCTAGCTGAGGCCAATCATCACCTTCAATCCACCCTGTTAGAAAACTAGCATGTTCCGCATAGGTACTATTCCAATCACCATCGTAATAGTTTTTCTTTTGATAATTAACGATATCTTCAGGCGTTTTTTTCAGTTCATTTTGATAGAAAAATTCCACATCTTTGTACTCAACATAATGCAGATAATTCTCTAACCCTATAGGGTTGATTAATATCAATTTGCTCGTCATTTCAGGGAAAAGCAGTGCAAATCGCGATGCCACCATGCCGCCCATTGAATGACCTGTCACAATCACATCGTCTAGATTCAAAGAGGTGAGCAAATCTTTGGTATTATTCGCTAATGCTGCAAAGCTGTATTGATAATTAACCGGCTTATCTGATTTGCCAAAGCCAATTTGGTCAGGAATAACCACCCCATATCCTTGATTGTGTAGCCAATTAGCTGTCGTTTCCCAATAACTACTGGCAAAGTTCTTACCATGCAACAACAGTACTGTTGGTTGCCCTTCTTCTGCCGGCAAATACATGTATGCCATGTTCAATCCCCGCCCTTGAGATTCAAATGTCAAAGTGTGAACATCAAAGGGATACTCGAAGTCGGTTAGATTTTTCGAAAAGGGTTTTGCAAAAACAATGGTTGAAAACGTGAAGATAAGAAACGAATAACCTAAAGAAAAAATAGCGCGCTTCATCATTTTGCTCTCAAGAAGATAGTAAGTGATTTACCCTATCAAAATCACTAAAACAATACGCCTTGATTAAGCAGCAAATTTCGCTGTTCCATCGCAATTTGGCTAATTGAATAGGCAATACCAGCGCTTCACCAATTTGATGAAATTAGTATATACATCCTAACGACCCGCTTTTTACCCACTGGATTCAAAGCAGGTGAAATGAAAGTGTTAAATTACAACAAAAAGTAGGATAAAAACCCTATTTTCAAAAAACCATTATTTATAACCAAAATTTATACGCATTATTAGAATCAAAGGTTGACCTTAAAGGCGTGGATCGGTACATTGTCGCTATCAACTGGTCGGCAAAGAAAATACGCAAATGATGCGCAATCGCTTTCTTCTAACTCTACTCCTTATGGCAGCAAGACTGCACGGGTAGATTGCGACCAGCGATTAATTACACAGAAACCCGTGCTTAGCACGGGTTTTTTTTTAACTTTTATAAACGAGAGAGCGTTATGACAAATCAAGTGAAAATCTTTGATACCACATTGCGAGACGGTGAGCAGGCCTTACCTGCAAGCTTAAGTGCCAAAGAAAAGCTGCAGATCGCTCTAGCACTCGAACGTTTAGGTGTTGATATCATTGAAGCAGGTTTTCCTGTTTCATCGCCTGGTGATTTCCGCTCGGTTCAAATGATCGCAAAAGAAGTTAAGAACTCTGTAGTTTGTGGTTTATCTCGTGCATTGGCAGGCGATATTGATGCCTGCGGACAGGCACTTAGTGTGGCTGAGCAATTTAGAATTCACACTTTCATTGCTACATCAGAAATTCACGTAGGCGCGAAATTACGTAAATCTCACGATGAAGTAGTAGATATGGCAGTTGCAGCAGTTAAACATGCTCGCAAATACACTGATGACGTTGAATTTTCATGTGAAGATGCTGGCCGTACTCACATAGACTATTTATGCCGTATGGTAGAAGCCGCCATCAATGCCGGCGCTACCACGGTGAATATTCCCGATACGGTAGGTTACACAACGCCAACAGAATTCGGCGGCATTATTCAGCAGTTGTTTAACCGCGTTCCAAATATCGATAAAGCCATTATCTCTGTGCATTGCCACAACGATTTGGGCTTAGCAGTAGCTAACTCGTTAGCCGCTGTAGAACAAGGTGCACGCCAAGTTGAATGTACTATTAACGGTATTGGTGAACGTGCGGGTAATGCGTCCCTTGAAGAAATTGCAATGATTTTGCAAACCCGTCAAGCCATGTTGGGTATTAACACCAACATCAATTCGCAAGAAATTTCGCGTACTTCTAAGTTGGTTAGCCAATTGTGTAACATGCCCGTTCAAGCGAATAAGGCCATTGTAGGTGCGAACGCATTTAGTCACTCATCGGGCATTCACCAAGACGGTGTATTAAAAGCGCAAAATACCTATGAGATCATGACACCGGAAAGTGTAGGTATTAATAAAAACAACCTAAACTTAACCTCTCGTTCAGGACGCCATGTGATTAAGCATCGCTTAACTGAATTGGGTTACAAGGTAGAAGATTACGACTTAGAAGCGGTTTACGACGCCTTCTTGAAGTTGGCTGATAAGAAAGGTCAAGTTTATGACTACGACTTAGAAGCTTTATTATTCTTCGATAAGCAAAAGCACGACCACGCTCACTATCAATTGATGAACCTTCAAGCAACGTCAGGAAGAGAAATCATTCCAAGCGCGACGGTTAAACTGAAGGTAGGTGAAGAAGAGATTATCCAATCTAGTATTGGTAACGGCCCTGTTGATGCAGCATACAATGCGATTAGAGCCATCTTGGGCCATGAAGATGTTGAAGTTGTAGACTTCAAATTAGATTCAAAAGGCGAAGGGGCCGATGCCCTAGCACAAGTAAGTGTAATCGCCACTTATAAAGGGCGTCGTTTCCACGGCATTGGTCTTGCCACCGATATTGTTGAAGCTGGTGTTAAAGCCCTTATTTTCGTACTAAACAACACTTATTTAGCTGATCAAATTGACCAGCAGAAAAATCAACAAGAACGCGTTGCAGGAGTTTAAATGAGCCAGTTCTCAATTGCCGTATTAGCCGGAGACGGTATAGGCCCAGAAGTAATGCAAGAGGCTAACAAGGTCTTAGATGCGGTAGAAAAGAAATTCAACGTAGCATTTAACCGCACAGCCTACCCTGTAGGTGGTTATGCTATCGATACTGAAGGTGAAGCCCTGCCCTCAAAAACCTTGTTAGGTTGTGAGCAAGCCGATGCCATTTTATTTGGTAGTATTGGCGGCCCTAAGTGGGACACCTTACCGTTAGAACAGCGCCCAGAGCGCGCTGCGTTACTAACACTGCGTAGTCATTTTGATTTATTCAGTAACTTACGCCCTGCCCGCATTTATCCTGGGTTAGAAGCCTTGTCTCCACTGCGTGAAGACATTGCTAAATCGGGTGTAGATGTGTTGGTGGTTCGTGAACTTACCAGCGGCATTTACTTTGGCCAGCCCAAGGGTCGCGAAGGTGAAGGCGAAGAAGAGTTTGCTTATGACACTATGCGTTACAGCAAACGCGAAATTCGCCGTATTGCAGTTGCCGCTTTTGAAGCTGCACAGAAACGTCGTGGTAAAGTAACTTCAGTCGATAAAGCCAATGTATTACTGACCAGCCGCTTATGGCGCGAAGTGACTGAAGAAGTGGCAAAAGACTACCCTGATGTAGAGCTTGACCACATCTACATTGATAACGCGACAATGCAAATCATGAAGAACCCAGCGCAGTTTGATGTAATGCTGTGTTCAAACTTATTCGGCGACATCGTTTCTGACGAATGTGCCATGATGACAGGCTCTATGGGCTTATTGGCTTCTGCTAGTATGAATGAAGATGGCTTTGGTTTATACGAGCCAGCGGGTGGTTCTGCACCTGACATAGCAGGTTTAGGTATTGCCAACCCAATTGCACAGGTGCTTTCTGCCGCCATGATGTTGCGTTTCAGTATGAACCTAACTGATGCTGCCGACGCTATCGAAAAAGCGGTTATTGCCACATTAGAAGCGGGGGTTCTTACAGGCGAACTCCTTCCTGATGATAAGCGAGAGAACGCATCTACCACCTCACAAGTAGGTGATGAAATAGTAAAACAATTAATGGCGCAGGAGTAATTAACACCATGGCCAAGACCTTATACGACAAAGTGTGGCAAGCACATATTATCGATCAATTGGGCGAAGACAGCTTAATTTATATCGATCGCCACCTTATACACGAAGTAACTTCGCCTCAGGCTTTTGCTGGCTTAAATGAAAAAGGCCGTAAAGTACGTTGCCCTGAGCGCACTGTTGGTACCATGGATCACAGTATTTCTACTCGCTCGTTGGCGATAGATGCATGCGGCCCGCAAAATGCGCTTCAACTTCACACCCTTGCGAATAACTGTGAACAACACGGTATTCAGCTGTACCCTGTTGGCCATCAAAAGCAGGGTATTGTGCATGTTATGGGCCCTGAACTAGGCCTGATTCAACCGGGCATGACAGTAGTATGTGGCGATTCACACACTGCCACCCATGGCGCATTCGGTGCCCTAGCATTTGGTATTGGTACGTCTCAAGTTGAGCACGTATTAGCAACTCAAACCCTTAAGCAAAGCCGTGCGAAAAGCATGCTTATTAAGGTAAATGGTACGCTTCCTGTTGGTATTACTGCGAAAGACATTATTCTTGCCATCATTGGTAGAATTGGTCACGCAGGCGCAACGGGGCACGTTATTGAATACGCGGGTGAAGCTATTTCCGGTTTAACCATGGAAGAGCGCATGACCGTGTGTAACATGAGTATCGAAGCCGGTGCTAAAGCAGGCTTAATTGCACCAGATGACACTACTTTTGAATACCTTAAAGGCCGTGAATATGCGCCGAAGGGCCAAGACTGGGAAGACGCAGTAGCCTATTGGAAAACCCTTTACACTGAAGAAGGCGCAAGCTTTGACACAGTAGTAGAACTTGAAGCGGCTGACATTGCACCTCAGGTTACTTGGGGCACAAACCCAGGCCAAGTTATTGGTGTTGATGCACCCGTGCCGGGCCCAGATGATTTCTCTGATCCTATCGAAAAAGAAAGTGCCAAAAAAGCCTTGGGCTATATGGGATTATCAGCAGGCGATAAACTTGCCGATGTTGCCGTAAACCATGTGTTTATCGGTTCTTGTACTAATGGTCGGATTGAAGATTTACGTGCAGCTGCCCATATTGCTAAAAACGGCAAAGTGGTCGATTCGGTTACCGCCATTGTGGTTCCGGGTTCAGGTCATGTGAAAAAACAAGCGGAAGCTGAAGGGTTAGATAAAATTTTTACCGATGCTGGCTTTGAGTGGCGCTTGCCGGGCTGCTCTATGTGCTTGGGTATGAACGACGATAAACTGGTGGCTGGCGATCGCTGCGCATCAACCAGTAATCGAAACTTTGAAGGCCGCCAAGGCCGTGGTGCACGCACCCACTTGGTTAGCCCAGCGATGGCAGCTGCCGCCGCTATTACGGGCCGTTTCGCCGACGTTAGAGATTTTCAGGAGTAAATAATGTCTGATACAACACAAGGTTTTACCGCGCATACAGGTACAGCGGTACCGCTAGACCAAGCTAACGTAGATACCGACCAAATTATTCCTAAGCAGTTTCTAACTGGTGTAACCCGTGCGGGCTATGGAAAGCACTTGTTCCACGATTGGCGTTATTTGGATTTAGAAGAAAAAGTACCTAACCCTGAGTTCTCATTGAACAAACCTGAGTTTGCCGGTGCAAGTATTCTACTTACCAGAGAAAACTTCGGTTGTGGTTCTAGCCGTGAACATGCGCCATGGTCGCTGAACGATTTTGGTTTTAAAACCATTATTGCCACCAGCTATGCTGATATATTTTACGGCAACTGCATTAACAACCAATTGTTGCCAGTTGCGCTTGCCAGCAGTGAAATGGACGCGCTATTTGCAGCAGTAGAAGCCAATCCAGCGCTAGAAATTACGGTTAACTTACCAGAGCAAACTGTAACTTTTGGTGAGAATAGCTTTAGCTTCGACATTGCGGATCACCATAAAACTAACTTGCTAAAAGGGTTAGATGCAATTGGCCAAACGCTTGAGCTTACCGACAAAATCTCGGCTTACGAAGCTAAGCAACCTGCTTGGATTTAAATACTGGCTGTAAAATACTCACTCTTAAACGTAAAGTTTAAACTTTAGTATCGTTCAGTGGAATTTTGCGCCGTAGTGATGGCGAAGTACTCGTACTTCGCCTAACTTTAGTAAGTAATTAACATCGCTCAAAAAATTGAATGGAGTCTTTATGCTGAAAGCAGTACCTATTGATGATCTCAAACCAGGGATGTACATCAACCAAGTACTTAAACAAACTGGCAGCTTACGGATGCGTTCAAAGGGCCTTATAAAACATCAAACGGTCATCAACACCTTAAAATCTCGCGGGATACAGATTGTTCAAGTAGACTTCGAGAAGTCTGTTATTCACGAACCAGCAACCGACTCAGCTCCCCTTCCCACTTCAGAAACAATCGTTCAAGCGTCTACTAACGTAAAAGAAGAGCAGTCGCCAGCCCCAAATAGCCTTACAAGAAACGCAATGAAAGAAGCTAATGGGCTTTACTTTGATGCGATAAATATACAAAACGGTTTTTTATCTGCACTTAATCGTGGTGCGGTAAACGACTTAAAATTAGTGAAAGAACTAGCTCAGAGCCTTATCGATAGTATATTTGATAACAAGGACGCCCTGTCCTGCTTAACCCTGATAAAAAACAATAACGCTTACCTGCTAGAACACTCTATCAACTGTAGTATTTTAATGGGCATGTTTACCCAGTTTCTTGGCTATGACAGAGGAACCATAGACCAAGCGAGTCTAGGGGCATTGTTAATGGACGTTGGCATGTCGTCGTTACCTATGGATGTTCACAACAGTGTTCAAGACTTGTCAGCGGCAGATTGGGAAGTGATGAAAACCCATGTTGATATTGGTGTTGAGCTTGTGGAGCAGTGCGGTGATATTTCGGATTTAGTGTTATCGATTATTGCGCAACATCACGAACGCATAGACGGCAGTGGCTACCCTAAAGCACTCAAAGACATGGAAATTTCAGAATTTGCGCGCATTGCAGGTATTATTGATACCTACGATGCTATGGTGTCCAATCGTCCCCACAAAGAAAGTATTAGCCCCACCCAGGCCCTCAAACGATTAACGGAAGATAAGAGCCTCGATCAAGCCTTGGTTAGCCAATTTGTCACATGCATGGGAGTGCACCCTGTAGGCTCAATTGTTAGGCTAAAAAGTGGGAAACTTGCCATTGTCAGCCAACAAAACCCACTTAGTACAATGAGTCCCATTGTAATGACATTTTATAGCGTTCCATCCCAGCAATATGATGATATTACTCGGTTAGATTTAAGTGATAATGACGATGAAATTGTTTCGGGCGTGCGGCCCGATGATTTCAACGTGAACTTGTCGAATTTCTTTCAAGACGTATTGGTAAATCAAGCGCCAGACTAATGAGCACCCTGACTATAAGCCAAGGGTATTAACATTCACTTCAATACCCATTACCTAGCGCCTTTACTACCAGTCAGTAAGCGCCGCCATGGTGAAGAGTTCTTCTTCAAAACCTAGCACCACTTGCTGCGCTTCAATATTGACAATTTGCACTTTATCGTCAATCCAATCACCCTCACTCATTTGTATGCCATTCACTCGCACCCAACGATCGTCTGGTCGTGAAGCGTACATATGCGCACTGAAATTCATAGAGGGCAACCGCGTTAATAGCCGTACAGGCAACTGATCAACACGCTGAATATTATCTCGTACCGTCACTTTCGTTTCCGGCTCAAAATCATTGTTCTCAGCTTGAGTATCAAGCGCTGCCACCGCTTGATTAAAACGCGCTAACAGTTCTGGCGATACTTCAATCTTGTTGTCATCTTGGTTACCTTGAGAATTAAGCACCCGCCCTTCTTCCTCAGCCGCGGCTAAGTCGAGGGTATCATCAGCGTCATTTTGATTTCCCGACCGCGTCTGATTTTCCGTCCGTGATGGGTTTTCCGTCCGTGCTTGGCTTGGCACTGACTGCGAATTTGGGTTGGTATTAGCGGCTTGCGCTATGCGATCTGAACCATCTTCTTGCGAAGCGATATTTTCAGAAGGTGAATTATCGCTAGTCGTTGATACTTGTTCAGATGCATTGGGCACCATTAGTGGCGTAGTTTCAGGCGCTGTAGTTTGTTCAGCCCCTTGTTCGCTGCCTTGAGAGTTCACTTGCGCAGGTAACTGTGAAGGGGCTTGTGCAAGCGCTTGGGAGCCTTGCTCCGAGATGCCAATGGTGTTTGGAGCTTCAGGTCGAATAGATTCCACAACCGACGCAGTAACGGTAGGCCACCACTCCCCTCGCGTGGCAATCAGAAACCCTAAGCATAAACCACCTGCAACAATCGCTGAGTAAGTCGCCAGCTCTTTACCATATACCTTCCACATGGAAGGCAGCCCTTGCACGGTAGGCAAAAACAAACTGCGATTAAATTGGTCAGATAGCGTTTTGTCGAACTTTGCGCTGGTATCGTGCTGGCCACGTAATAGCGCTTGGGTTTGCGTTCGATGTCCGACGCCAGCTGTCGCTGCAGGCGCAATCTCTACGGTTTGATCGGGATCTATTTCTATTTCCTGAACCCCCATTTCTGCTAAGCCTTCCACCATAGCATCACTGGAGACCAGGCCGGATTTTCGAATTTTAACCGGGCCATTCTGTTGCGTAATTCTAACAATCACCATGCCGGGCTTTAGGTCACTAATACTAAGAATGTTAGACATATAAACTCCCTAGGCCATAGCCACAAAACACAGCCACTACAAATGCGCTAGCAAGCCACCATTTACGGTTACCCTGTATACGCTGGCTGACCACATCTTCACCAAGAATTTGCTGTGCCGCAGCAAGGAAAATAGGCTTTTGCACTACGGCATGTTGTTTGGTGAAAGAAAGCGTTAATGCCCTATCGCAAAGCAAGTTTATAACTCTTGGAATACCACCGGTTATTTGATGCACTGCCCGCAAAGTAGATTTGCTAAAAATACTCACATCACCGTGTGCCACACTAAGCCTATGCGCTATGTAAGCACTAACTTCTGGGGCGGTAAGGGGCAGTAAATGATAGCGCGCAGTAATACGCTGAGCGAGCTGTCTTAGCTCGTTACGCTTCAATAGTTGCTGTAATTCAGGCTGACCAATTAATACCACTTTTAGTAATTTTTCGCGGTTGGTTTCTAGATTCGTGAGTAACCGCAACTGCTCCAACACTTCAGGCAATAAATGTTGCGCTTCATCAACCATCAACACCGTATTCATGCCCTGTTGGTGATTTTCTGCCAATTTAGATAAAATCAAATCGGTGAAGTATTTTAAGCTGGCTTTCTCTTCTTGGTACGGTAAACCAAGTTCATCGCATACCGTGGCGAGCAACTCCAGCGCAGAAAGCGTTGGGTTTAGTATCATTGCTACTTGGGTGTTATCCGGCAATTGTTGCAATAACTTACGAGAAACCGTGGTTTTCCCTGTACCTACCTCGCCGGTAAGCATAACAAAACCGCCACTTTCACTTAGCCCAAAAGTAAGGTGAGCTAACGCCTCTTTGTGCCGCGGGCTCATATAGAGGTAATCGGGGTTTGGTGCGATTGAAAACGGATTATCGCTTAACCCAAAGTAATTCAAATACATGGTATTCGCTGTTGAAGTTGAAAACGCGATTTAAACTACCAGAGCGTGAACAGAAGTCAAAGTGTGCTTATACAATCTGCTTCTGTAATAATAACTATTGGCTGAGTTAAATTTTAAAATAGAGGTTACATGCAGGTTTATTTAGTTGGCGGCGCGGTACGCGACACCCTTTTGGGAAGAACCGTTACCGAACGAGATTATGTTGTGGTAGGAGCAACACCAGCGCAAATGCTAGCTAAAGGCTTCACTCAAGTCGGTAAAGACTTTCCTGTATTTTTACACCCCAAAACCTCAGAAGAATACGCACTTGCCCGTACCGAACGTAAAATGGGAAGCGGTTATACAGGCTTTGAGTGCGACGCTTCTACCTCGGTTACGTTGGAAGAGGATTTAAAACGCCGGGACTTAACGGTAAATGCCATTGCCCGAGATCAAGACGGCGAACTTATCGATCCTTATCATGGCCAACAAGATTTACAAAATAAAGTACTTCGTCATGTTTCTGAAGCGTTCAGTGAAGACCCTCTGCGGGTATTTCGCGTTGCCCGTTTCGCCACCCGCTATGCCTACTTAGGATTCACCATTGCTGAAGAAACCCTAAGCCTGATGACCGACATGGCCAAGTCTGGTGAATTAACTAGCCTAAGTGCAGAAAGAGTATGGCAAGAAACCAAGCGAAGTTTACTTGAAGCCACGCCCGAGGTATTTTTCAAAACTTTAAAAGCGTGCAACGGCTTAGACGACTGGTTTGCAGAACTTAGTCAGTCTGAAAGCGCTTTTAACACTGCCATTCAAACGCTCAAACAAATTCAAAGGCAAACGCACTCTCAACCACAAGAACAAGACGCCAGTCCGTCTGCGCCAATAGAAGTTCGTTTTGCAGCGCTTTGTTCAGGCTTATCACTCAATGACGTTCAGCAGATGTGTAAACGATTAAAAGTGCAAAATACGGTAAGCGACATTGCTGAAATGGTAAGCGCGCATAAAACATCACTTCTTAATTGCGACAAACTAGACGCCGACACGCTGTTAACAGTGTTTAATAAAACCGATGCATGGCGACGACCTGAGCGCTTTAGGCTTTTCCTTAATGCCCTGCAACCAATTGCAATGCAACCCTCTGATTTAGCGCAGGCCGGCGCTATGAGTTCATTACATTGGCCAGAGCGCGAAGCGTTGATAACTCAAGCCTTAGTGGCAGCCAATGCCGTGGATGTTCAGCACATTATTGCTCAAGGATTTAAAGGCCCAGAAATTCGTGAAGCCCTGAACAACGCTAAATTGGAAAAAATAAGCGCACTACTTTGATAAGGCGCACTGGCAAGTGCGTTTTAAAAATGAGCTTTTATAAAGAGCTCACACAAAACACGTCGGTAAATTACCTATTACGTGTTTTTTTTCTACGTTTTGTACCATAAATGCTACAATACGCCCCATTCAATATGAGCGTTTTATACTATGACTTTCGAAGATCTCGAATTAGACGAAGAACTCTGCCACGCGGTGGCGGATATGGGCTACGAGAGCCCCACCAGCGTACAATCTTTGGTTATCCCTCATGCAATGGACGGGCGCGACATTTTAGCGTCTGCGCCTACTGGCACGGGTAAAACCGCTGCGTTCTTGTTACCGGTTTGTCAGTTTTTACTCGACTACCCGCGTAAACAACCCGGTTCAACCCGTATTCTTATTCTTACCCCTACCCGCGAACTCGCGCTGCAGGTGTATGAACAAGCCGTAGAGTTAACCAAGCACACTGACATTGTTAGCGGTGTGATCACCGGTGGCATTAACTACGGTACCGACAGAGAAACCCTTAGCCAAAGCATCGATATTTTGGTGGCGACTCCAGGGCGTCTATTCGAGCATATTCAAAATGAAATGGCCGATTGTCGAGACATCGAGTGCCTTATTCTTGATGAAGCCGATCGCATGCTAGACATGGGTTTCCGCACTATTGTGAACCAGATTGCGAGTGAAGCACGCTGGCGCAAACAGAACATGCTATTTTCTGCCACATTGGAAGGCGGCGGTGTAAGTCAGTTTGCCAAAGACATTCTACAAAATCCTGAAGTGATTGAAGCCTTTCCATCACGCAAAGAAAAGAACAAAATTCACCAGTGGTATCACTTAGCTGATGACTTAAACCATAAAAAGGCATTGCTCGTTCATATATTAAAAGAACAAGCGACTACCACGGTTGTATTCGTTAAAACCCGCGAACGCCTGCAAATGCTTAAAGACTATTTAGCATCGCAAGATATTATGGTGTGCTGGTTACAAGGCGAAATGCCACAAGATAAACGTATGGCTGCCTTAACGCGCTTTAAAAGTGGCGAAGTGCCGGTGCTCTTAGCTACCGACGTAGCCGCGCGAGGCATTGATGTACCTGAAGTTAGCCATGTTATTAACTTCGATATGCCACGTAAAGCCGACGTTTATGTTCACCGAATTGGACGTACCGGCCGTGCTGGCGCCAAAGGCACTGCGATATCTTTGATAGAAGCCCACGACTTTGAATTTATCACCAAAGCAGCGCGCTACACCGAAGAACCAATCAAAGCCCGGGTTATTTCAGAACTTCGTCCGCAAAATAAAGCCCCCAAAATTGGCCCAAGAAAGAAAAAGCTAACGGCGAAAGACAAAGCAAAAGCCAAGTCTAAAGCGAAGCCAAAAATTAAGAATCGCACGAAGAAGCGCTAACGCGATAACCTGACACGGGGATAAGTGATGCGGCCATTTGCCTGCTAGTTGATGACGAGGTTGGTGATGGCACGGTTAGCGATGGCACGGTTAGCGCGGCCAATCAGGTGTATTGGCTGCGCAAGCTTTCTCCCAATTCAGGGCAATCTGCGAAACCGGCAGGTATAAACCACCTTTAGCCATTCAAAGTTTTTTAAAAACGGTGTCTTATTAAGTTGCTCTTAATCTGCTACACAAGCTATTAAATAAATCGCGATTAAAACTGCAATATTAGCGACACAGGCTAGCAAGTAGGAGAACTAACTGCACAGTAACCCCTCTGCCGCATGGATGCGGCCTACATGCAAAAGAAGGGCGTACAGGGATGTATTCACCGCGTGGTTACGGGGTAGTTAGGTCTCCTGCTTAGCTTAGCCAGCGCCAGCTAAAACTGAATTAAATTTGTTAAGGTATTTTTATGACTTTTCCTCAAAAGATAGTGCTCGCGTCTGGTAATCAGGGCAAGGTGCGTGAATTCACCAGCTTGTTTGCTGAGTACGGTGTAGATGTTATTGCGCAAAAAGAATTGGGCGTGGAAGACGTGCCTGAAACGGGCACTACCTTTGTTGAGAACGCCATTATTAAAGCGCGACATGCTGCCAAGGTTACAGGTTTACCCGCTATTGCTGACGATTCGGGCTTAGTGGTCGACGCCCTGGGTGGCGCGCCAGGTATTTATTCAGCCCGTTTTGCTGGAGTTAATGCTACCGACAGCGACAATATCGACAAGCTTTTAAGTGAGTTAGCAGGTTCTGATAACCGCAAAGCCCACTTCTTTTGCACACTGGTATTCATGCGTCACGCAGGTGACCCTGTCCCACTCGTTAGCCAAGGTAAGTGGGAAGGTGAAATTCTTAAATCTCGTGAAGGCGATGGCGGCTTTGGTTACGATCCTGTTTTCAATGTGCCATCTCACAACTGCACAGCCGCACAGTTAGATAAAGCTGAAAAGAACCGTATTAGTCACCGCGGAAACGCACTGGCTATATTATTAGCATCAATGAGAAACACCTTTGCGTAATCCTCCACTAAGTTTGTATGTGCATATTCCTTGGTGCGTACAAAAATGCCCATATTGCGATTTTAATTCACACGGCTTAAAGTCGGCATTGCCCGAAAAAGAGTATGTCGCTCATCTGCTTGATGACTTAGCCATAGATGCTAAGCGCATAGGCGATAGGACCGTTGAAACTATTTTCATAGGCGGTGGCACACCTAGCTTATTTTCAGCCGAGGCGATTAGCGACCTAGTTAAAGGCATTCGCGAGCGCGTGAACTTGGCAGATAATGCCGAAATCACTATGGAAGCCAACCCTGGCACGGTGGAAAGTGGCCGTTTCGCTGGCTTCTATCAAGCGGGTATCAACCGCATTTCAGTAGGTATACAAAGCTTTCAGCCAGCCCACTTAAAGGTACTTGGCCGCATTCATGACGATACCCAAGCCATAGAAGCGATTAATCAGGCACACAGCGCTGGGCTACCTACATTTAACCTTGATTTAATGCACGGCTTGCCTGAGCAAAGTGTTGAAAATGCCATGTCTGATGTAGACAAAGCACTGGCGTTGTCACCCTATCATTTGTCGTGGTATCAGCTAACGATTGAACCCAATACACCTTTTTATTCACGTCCCCCTGAGTTACCCGATGATGATATTTTATGGGACATTCAAGAACAGGGGCATGCCCGTTTAAAAGCTGCTGGGTACGAGCAATATGAGATTTCTGCTTACGCAAAAGCGGGGCATCAGTGCCAGCATAACCTTAACTACTGGCGCTTTGGGGATTACTTAGGAATAGGCTGCGGTGCACACGGAAAAATTACAGATATCGCCACGGGCACGATTACGCGCACGGTTAAAATTAAGCACCCTCGTGGCTATATGGAAATAAGCCGTCCTTATTTAGATACTGAAACTCAAGTACCTGCTGAAGACTTACCTTTTGAATTCTTCATGAACCGCTTTAGATTGGTAGAGCCCTGCCCTATTGAGGATTACCCTGCATTAACCGGTGTTGAATTAACGAAAGAATATCAAGATGCATTGGATGATGCACAGGCACAAGGGCTGCTGGATATCACCGATACCCATTGGCAGGTCACCGCCAAAGGCAGACGTTACCTGAACACTTTACTGTCTTGTTTTGTATAGGTGGTATTGAGATTGGTTGGCTTGAATTATCAGAGATTAGTGCGAGGCTATCCGCTATTCCGTTTCCTCTGGGGAGTGGGAAATAATGAGATTATACGGTTGCAGTGCGGGTATTGAAGCGCGAAGCTTTTCTTCTGCAACATCTAAGCGTTTTAGCTTGTTACAAATCCACTCTGCTTTATTCCGCAGGCTGGTCGCTTTACTGTTCATATCTCTCTCAAGCTGTTCGCCTACCGTGCCTAACTGACGGGTAATTTCAGCCACTTTCTCGCTGTTCACTTCATCACTATTGGTATTGATCCCGCTAATCGCCGACAAGATGCCACCTACAGAGGTGGAAATAGCCTCTTCCAATTGGGCTTCAATTTCACTATCAACAAAATCATCCACACTTTCTAACGATCCTGGGCCAATGAAGTAGTGATTACTGGCGTGCCTAAACTTATCTTTAACTCTTACCTTCACTCGCTTCATGGCGCTATTTAAGCGCTCGTAGCTATCGTGGTCGCTTCCTACTAAACCTAAGTAAACACTTTCAATAGTATCTACTGCCAGGTCGACACCCTCGGTAGCCAAAACTATCATTTTAGGCACCACATAATGGAGGCCATGCGCATACTCTCCTAACCACTCGCTTTGCTCAGCGGTAAGGGTTTGCCAACGACCATCGATAAAAAGTTGAGTTTGATCGTTAATTTGCACCCGCGTGCGAGACTTTTCCATAACGCGAAGTTGAGTGTCGTTAACCGCTAAGCCATACGCAAAATCAATGTTGCACGAGATTTCTGCCGAGGCTGGTTTAATCCATCCAGCAAATAGCACTGTGCTTACAATACCTAGTAAAAGGCGTTCAAAATATTTCATGGGAGTATTGTGGCTAGCTTACACGCAAATAGGAAGGCGACATGAGTCTAAACTGCGAAAAATCAGGGTGAAGTATCAAGGTCAACATGGATGCCTGCTAGCAATAAGAAAAGCGCGCATTATAAGTGCGCGCTTTCATATTTCCTACCATACAACCTTAGCATTAGCCTAAAGTATAAATTGAAGATTGGTGCATATTCGCTAATCGTTTGTGTACGTTCGCACCAATCTTACGTAAATAAAGCGATCTTTCTCTTTAATTGAATGGCTCGCATTGAAGAAAGCCACTACCCACGCCCTATCGGGGTCATCAACCGAAGGGGTAGATGTCCAAAAGTCATCTGGCGGCGTTTCTGGGAACATGGTGCTATTTACAGCGGGGCGTACACAGTCACGCTCAACAATGGTGGCAAGTTCCTTAACATTAGGAAGTCGCCAACCTAATAAGTCTTCATCACTGGCCGCTTGCGCTAACTTCAATGCTTGCTGCCATGTGTACTTCACGGCTTCGCCGTCACACGTACTTCCATCCCATGTTTGCCCTTCTGCACACCGCTCCCACACCAAGTCGGTAGGCTCATGCAATACCGTACTACTGGTGATAGTGGTAAAGTCTTCATCAGGTGTGGTTTCAAGCCCATCGGACAAACAGGTTTGTGCCGAAAGTGTCGTAGAAATTAACATCAACGATGCTGCTATCGGTGCTAATAAAGGTGCAAATGTTTTCATGATTATCTCCCCGCTCTTACTAAGCGTACTTTTGCCGCCGAGGATTTATTTAAAAAGTTATCTACCCCAGAATCGAAATCCAGCGCCCATGCATTTTGCGCATCGTCGCTGTTTACACCGTCGGCGCTTGGTACAGAAGTCCAGTACCACACTGGGTTTGCCGAAAGTACGCCAGTATACGGAAAGTAGTCTTCATCAATGGTCATACTATCAGAGATACCTAAATGCATGAGCGAGAAAAGCTCTTGATGGGTGGGCATACGCCAATCGTAAAAACCGCATAATCCTTGAGCGTTTAGCGCTGTCACATAAGCTTGTGTGTTGCAGTTGGTCAGTGAACAAACCGTATCGCTGCCGCTTAAATCACCTTCATAGCCGCCATTAACATCGTCGCTATACCATGAATAAGTGTAGTCTTTATCTTGCAGTGTACCGTCGTCGGTTTTAACTTCCCACACTAAGCCCGTTACGTTGTCGCGTACGCATGACCACGTATCTGCACTGGCATCCTGTTCATCACCATTGGCATTTAAGCGGGTATAATCGAAGCCCGCTTTACCTCGTCCGGCTTTCTCAATTAATCCATTTTGTTCAACAATATCAGCGCCTCGTTGACCATCTTGACCTGGCCACTCGTTTTGTTGCGCTTCAGTAAGCGCATTATCAGTTGCTTGCTGCAACACGCCAGTATCATTCATTAAAGGAGTCGGCATGGGGCGTACACCCACATTAATTGTATCTTCTACTTGATTACCGTTGGCATCGGTCACGGTTAATGTGTAAGCCACTACAGTATATTCCGTTACCGCAGGTGCGATAGCAAACGTCGATAAGTCATCTTCATCGTCAATTGCTTGTATGTCTACGTTTTGGCTTAAGGTAGCTGCATCTGCCGCATTAGCAGGTAAGGTTATTGAAGAGACGTTATTGCTGCGCTCCCAATCGTAGGTCAGGGGTAATGAGCTTGGAATACTGGTGCTGGCATCGCCATCTAGTACGATAGTTTCACCGCTGAATACGCCTTGTGAGGAACCTGCGTCAACGACGGGAAGTGTATCTGACTCCGACTGAACAAAAATAGTCACAGATTCCGTGTCGGTGGTGCCTTCACTGTCGGTTACTGTTAGTTCGAAACTCAAGGTCTGCGCATCATTTGCAATAGGCGTCACTATGGTAAGAGTAGATAAATTGGTTTCTTCCCCCGTAATAACGTTAGTACCATCGGTTTGCGTCCAGCTGTAATCAGAGATGGACGCGCTCTCGTCTGTAACGTCGTCATCGGTACTGCTACTGCCATCAAAAATAACTTCTACGCCGCCAGGGAAATTATTTGCGTCTAAACCATCCCACTCGGGCACATCAATAATTGCTTCTGGTGCAATATTAATCGGCACCACGGTTATAATGGTCAAGTCACTGGCTTCGTTGCCCCCCGTGTCGTTAACCGTTACGGTAATAGTATATTCAGTGGCACTTGATACGCTTGGTGCTTCAAAGCTAGCAGCAGAATCGCTAGTGTCTTCGTGGGTGATAGTCAGTGAAGGCGATGCCGACCAGCGATAAGTATATTCTTCATTCCCACCACTCACTACCGCACTCAAGGAATAACTTGCGCCCTCGGTAACCGTTGCATCGTCACCGGCGTTAATCACTAAGTCACTGTTACTAGAGCCACTACCGCCATCTGAATCACCGCCTCCGCCGCCACACGCAGCTAACGCGAACACCGTAGCGATTAAAATGAAATGCTTTGTCGCTGAGACAGCGTTTGCTTTCGCCTCTAATGGCAATAGTTGGGGTGAGAATAGAAACTGGAAAAACGTTCGCATAGTGACTCCGGCAACACGTGCAACTGTGGCCACGTGTTGATTAGCTCGAATAAAAAATGGGGGTGGTTCGCAAGTACTTGTGGCGATAAAAGTGGATATTAGCGGGCGAGCTGGTTGCGCTCTTGTGCTTCCGTCATATGCACTTGTATGGCTTCAAGTTGCTTTTTACCCACCGCAACATCTGTCATGTCGTAAATCATCATACTGATGTATTCAACGTTTCCTGTAGCCGATATTAATGGCGACAGTGTGATGTTTTGATACATAAATGACTCACTACCTGTAATCGGCCGGTAGTTAGGAAACTTAAATAAATAAGGGCGCTGTTCCCAAGTCATAAAGGCTCTGGTTTTTAGATCAAATACCGGTTTAGACTTTTGCGTAAACCAGTCTTCTTTAATGGTAGGGAATAAGTCAAAAAGCGATTTATCACGAACGTCACTAGGCAGCATGCCACTATGACTTTCCATGAAGCCGTTCCAGACTTGAATTTTAAACTGTCGATTTAGCACAACAATGCCTACATCAACCGTTTGAAGCATGTCCATCATCCAATGGAATTCGAGTATATCATCCAATTGTTGGCTCATTAGAAGTCCTCCAACAGGTGGGCAAGTTTCGAATTCATCATTTTCATCGACTCTTCGGTAAACAACAAAATCAAATCACATTGAACATTGTAACCTTCTAAGCCATAGCTTAGCTCGATGGCGAGGGTTCGTTTCCATCTAATCTGATTCATACTGATAATTTCAGTAATAGCTCGGTGCTGCCCTAAAACAATGGGATGACCTTGGCTGAAGTTAACATCCATTTGCACTGCTAGGCCAGTAAGGCAAGTACCGATAAGAATACTGGCCGCATCCATTAATAGTTCTAGCTGTAGCTGATCATCCACTTCGCCCTCAACGTTGAGAATTTTTGCCACATCTTCAAAGCTCGAGTCACTTAAAATACAAATGGCCTCACCACTGATGCCCGGCCCTAGAAAGCCCTGACACACAGCAGTAACTTGCTCATGACTTTCAATATCTGAAAGCATCATATGTAATTCAGAGACTTCAATAAGGTTTACATTAGGAATAGGAAGTCGAACGAAGACGTTCATAATACGGGCTAAGTGATCACCGGCTTGCCCCATGGCGATATTCGTTATTTCTTGGTAACAGTCACGAATATCAGGATCTAACGGCGCAGCCTCAACAACGGGCTCTGGCTCGCTGTGCAATATGTCAAATTTATCGAGCACTTCAGCAAGGGTTTGAGGTGAGACCGGCTTACGAATAAAATCCAATGCCCCCAAGGCCGTTACTCTATCGTAAGCTTCAGGTTGAATATCACCTGAAATGACAATGACCTTAGTCGACAAGCCTTCCGCTTTAATTGCCTCTAACGTGCCATAACCATCGAGTATGGGCATGTTCAAATCAAGTAGCAGTAAGTCGCCTTTCCCTTCTTTGAGTGCAACGAGTGCTTCCTGCCCATTCTTTGCAAAATGCACGGCAATTTCCCAGTCCTGAGGCAAACATTTGGCAACTTGTTTTCGAGCGACTAACGAGTCGTCACAGACGAGTACAGAAAACATTGAATAATCTTACCACCTAGCTTTTTGATAATAGTGAAAATTACAATGCGTTGTAATCAACACTGTATCGGCGTTAATACTTCGAACTGAAGCGATAAATTTTGACGGTTCATATATTGACGTGACACGTCGAAACTAACAATAGCACTTTCGAATGAAATGCTTTTTATCCATTGTAGTCAAAATTAAAGAGATGGTGAGAGAAAACTAAATATTAATGGCAAAATAATAGCGGTAAATATGCCATTTACGCACAAACCTAGTGTTGCCATGGCTGCCACTTCATCGCCCATGTGGAGCGATTTTGCGGTTCCTACTGCATGGGCAACCGTGCCTAGCGCAACGCCTTGAGATTGCGTATCGGTTACCTTAAAAATACGAAAAACACTCGTAGCGGCAATGGCGCCTACTACACCGGTTGTAATGACAAACACAGCGGCAAGAGCAGGAATTCCACCTATTTGAGCCGATGCTTCCATGGCGAGGGGCGTGGTAATAGATTTGGCTAACATAGTGAGTTGAAGACTAACTGGCGAGTTAAACGCCCACAGTGCAGCCCAAGCTAAAATAGGCGCTACAATACCGCCAGCCACTATACTTAACAGCAAGGGTAAACCATAGTGACGCAAGCGTTGCCATTGTCGATAAATAGGCAGTGCCAACGCAACGGTGACAGGGCCTAACAACCAATGCAACAAACCAGCAGATTGCTGATAATGGGTCATAGCAGTATTGGACAAATACACGAGCACTCCCACACTTAGCGCCGTAAAAATAAGTGGGTGAGAAATCGGGTAACGGTAATATTTTCGGTTTATGGTTAACCCAATCCAATAAAATAGTAGCGTAATTGCAAGCCACGCCACACCGGAAAGCGTAGCGGCATGTCTAATAGCTTCAATCATTGTCACTTCCCTTTCTCACCATTTTTTTCACTACCTTTTGCTCAGTGACTTGTTCGGCTGTATCTCTTTTAGCGGGTACTTGCGAAAGGTGTGTATGGCGTGAGGACAGTAGTTTTTCTGCTATTTTAGCGCTAATACCTAAACTTATGCAGGTAGTGATGATTATCGCGATACCTATGGCCCACCCATTTTCTGCTATTTCCTTCCAATATGCGCTAACGCCAAGAACAGCAGGTACAAACAATACCGACATGTGACTGAGTAAAGGAGAGGCGGCACGTGCCACAAGAGGTTCGGCCTTAGGAGCGATAAAAAGCACCGCTAAAAGAATGAGCAAGCCAGTAAGCGCACCAGGCAGGGGTAAACCTGTTGAAGAAGACAGCCACGTACCAAGGTAATAACATCCAAGTACTAATATCGCGCCGGTTATCCATTGTCGTAGTTCAACCATTACACTTCTTGTTCTCCTGAAAACCCAGTAAGTGAGTAGACAAAGCACTTACTTCTTAGCGAAAACAGTCTATCAGCTGAACGAATATGACGCTAGTAAGACATTGGTCTTTTTCGACGTTTTTCTTTCCAAGCCTTATGGAGAAGGAAATAGAGAGAAGGAAATAGAATATAGGCAGATTATGTGCAAAGGGCTCAAGCTTAGAAGGCTGGTACTTAAAAGGCTGGTACTTAAAAGTTTAGAGCGTAAAGGAATTACGCATGAACTTGATAGTTTGCTCTCTTTTTTAAATAAAAAAGAGCTACTGAAAATCAGTAGCTCCAAATCCAGGGATTTAAAATTCAATCATAAAGTCTGATTTAGTTGCCGTTAACGTTTCGCCGTTAAGACTGATTTATCAGCTTTTACTTTGCGAGCAAGATAGTCGCCTGTTGACGTCGCGTTGTGTGACTGAGCGAAAGACAGCATATCTTCGCCGTTACACACTAATCCTCTGTGCAAATTTTTATAACTGATACGACTGCGTTTTACTGCTTTATGCAATGCTAAGCGATTATCTTCTTTTATCGCTTCGCAAACTGCTACAAGGTCTTGTTCAGTGCTTTCAGGATACCCATTTGCATTGGCTAGACTTGCAGACAACGCAAGAGTGATTCCAAAACCAAACAAAGCGGGTAATCTAACGTGGCGTGACATATCCATATCAAGTTCCTCAAATGAGAGTAGTTAAATGATGCGTCGACAACTACTTTTGTCTTCGCGTGCATAAACTAGTGAAAAAATATGACATTCGCGCTATAAAAAGGTTAAAACTCTGTTACGTGAGACCAAGCGATAAACGGCCGATAGAAGCCGATAATTAACCATACTAAAACGCTTACTGGTCGCAGGTTACACACACTTTGATACAAATCACTCAGTCATTAGACAAGGAGGTAATCATGTTAGAACAGCAAAAATACCATCATATTAGAGAACAAATGCGTCCAGGCGATATTATCGCTTTTGGCGGAAACAGCCTTTTCTCTCGATGGACAAAATTAACCACCCGCTCAGCCGTAACTCACATTGCTATTGTTATGCAAACCAAAATGCGTGACGAAGCGTCGGGTCGGTACTTTAATCAAGTTATGGAAGCCACCGTTTATGACGGTAAAAAAGGCGTGATGACTAACCGCTTAAGTGAACGGGTGCATACCTACGACGGCGACATGTGGTGGCTACCATTAGGTGAATCTGCTCGCGATATGTTCGAGCAAAACAAACATGAATTTTTTAATTTCATGTTTGACCAGGAAGGCAAGGCCTATGACGTACTACAACTTTTTGGTTCCGCTGTAGACGCGTTAGATAGCCACCCTATTTTAGGAAGCATTAGCTACAACCAAGAAGACTTCAGTAGTTGGTTTTGTTCCGAGTTAATTGCCGAAGGGCTGGAAACTGCAGGTATCATAAATAGTGTTAACGCATCAGAAGTTACGCCAGTAGATATTTGTCGATTCTCAATATTTGAACAGCGCTATGTGCAACTTAAAGGAGAAGCACGGCCAATAGCAGGGTTTAATACGCAGCTAGCAGATAACTGGGGACAGGTTTGCTGACCCCACATAATTTCTAATAACTAGAAAATGCTATCTTGATGGATTTTGATGAACATACTGGTACCGATTTTTGTGTAATCGATTTTATATTCTTTTCCATTTAGGGTTTGAATAAACACTAAGGTTTTTTCATCGCCAAACACATCGCTTGTTGTAATATCAACAAGTTCCATATCCATCATTTTAGCATCGCGCTTATTCTCAGGGATTTTCCCTTCGTACTGCTTGATGCCTTTATAAGTAACGATAAGGGGCGGATTTTCGTCGCCGTTTGTTACTAGCAAATCTAACTTTCGAATTTTATGGATAATGGTATTTCTACCGCTTATCAGGAAGGCCTTCTCTGTCATTCTTCTCTCCGCGCCAGTTCGCCTTGTTCAGGAATCATTTATTTTTATTAAGATAGCAAATTTTGACACTATGTGCACAGCATAACCTATTGGCGATAGGTTATTATCTCTGCTTAAAGTATAAGCTTAAATTCACGTTCGCGCGTATAAAAGCATCTATCATTGATTAAAAAAACTATTTCGCATGGTTAATTTCTACTTAAACCCATGCACTCGCTATTATTATGACCCGCGAGCCGCAGCCTCTCTAGTATCCGAAAGTCTATAATACGCCCTTAGCGCGAGCCTAATCCCACTTTATCCATGGTCTATTCAGTAAGTTACGTAGCAATTGCTTGCATGGTTGTGCTTCAGGGCTTCCAAATTCACAGCTATCAGCCTCTAAAAGGTCGACCTGAGCGAGTATATTTGAAACCGAAATCTCAAGTGCCAGTTCGCTATCGAGCTGTGTCATCGGTAAAATGAATTCTACCCTGTTAGTAAAGGCACAAGATGCTTCAGGCGCTGCATCAGCGGATTCAGACTCACAATTAGCACTGCCCAAATGATACTGCCACTGTTTATTGTTAGCCCCCGCGTGAGATAAATCCAGGCGTAAGAAACGATGCCCCGACTGTTTGTTTAAAAACATGCTGGTATCATTTAACGGTGATGCTTGAGCTAGAGGGTCGGTATGGTTTACATCAAAGGGAAGCCCCATTGTGAACCTAAGGTTGGTCGCCAGTTTTAATAGGCCTTCCGATACATCTAGAATGATTTTATTATTGGCATTTTGTGGCGCGCTACACAATGTATGAAACTTTAATAAGGCGGTAGATTGGGTTTGCCACTGCGTTTGCTTAAATGATACTCGCTGCCATTTACCGTCAATACGCACTTCAGGTTTGGTTAAGTAGAAGCCAAAGTAATCTAGTTGCCATTTTGTAGGCCCTACTTTTACCATTAATGGGCATGCGCTATTTTCAATGCCCGTAAGCGTAAATGGGATCTCGCCCACTTCTCGTTCACTCAAGCCCAGCTTGTCGCAGCCCGACAACCCTAAAATAACCGCTAATATGACACCTAAACGCCCGTGCATTTTCATTTCTATCTGTACTTCCTGTTTGAATTTAAGGTGCTAGGACCTTGGTATAGTGGTGTTAACCCCTTCGCCCAGAGGTTATAACTAATAAACGTCCCGTTGCTAAGGATCATAGTGAGGCTAATAAGGCTGGCTCGTCAAGGATTGAGGTGGCCGTGCAAGGTAAAGAAGGTGATAACAATGCAAATTCATCACAAATGCAGGTAAAGCTGAACAAAAATAAAGCAAACTGTTCACAAAGCCTAACCCTAGGCGTGACAAGGCAAATAAAACTGCTTATACTTGCGCTCGCTTTTCATTGATACGTTTCACGTTTTCAAGCAAGCGATTTCAAATATGGCCCCATAGCTCAGTTGGTTAGAGCATCCGACTCATAATCGGCAGGTCCCCTGTTCAAGTCAGGGTGGGGCCACCATTTTTCCTAGCTTCAAGCGATAGTATTTACCAACCATATTTTACTGTGCTACATATGTGCTACAGTTTCGGAATAGAATTTATTTAAAGCTCTTGAGAAATTAAATAAGCCCATAGGTAATTAAACCTTTTGCTTCTAGCTCGCCACTCCAATAATCATCGTTCTGTTTTGCGCAAACTGCGAACATTTCAACTAGTTCATCTGAACAATGCTCTCTAAGAATTTCGATAATTTTGTCATTATTAAGTGAACTGTCGTGGAGGTTAGCTTGTAAATTTGGGAATTTTTGTTTTATCGCTTTAAGAAGTGCTTCTTCAAAGTCAATGTATTCAAATTCATAACCATCTTCATTATGCGTATCTAGAATGAGTTAATACCAGTCATCCATTGTACCTTCGAATTCATCAATAATTTTTGAGTACTCGGGAGGAGTAAACTTCTCCCCTCCTACCGGAACTGATCCCTGTCTCAAGGGGCCAATGTCAGCTTGACTTAAATCCTCTGCAGTATCAGTTTTATTTCTAATTAAGTTATTGTAGGTTCGTTCACTAATTTTATTCACAAGCATGTTTGTTTCACTTTCTAACGCAACGTTTGCTTTGCGCGCTATCTTCTGTTTCTTCGCGCGTTTTTCCTTCTTCGTTAACTTCATTTAGATTTGAAGTAGTAAAAGCCATTAAGAAAGTATTCGGCAATAATGTACACAACACTTGCAGTGTTAATCGATATAAAGCGCTACGGTCGAGCAAAATGCTTGATATTTATTCTATTTTCTCTGATACCGCCACTTTGACGCTACAGTACTAATTTGCTCAATGGTCATAGCTTTTTTCTGCCAACCCTTGTCGAAATCAACATCATTTGAGCGAGGTAATTGTTCATCTGATAAGCTACGAATCAACACTCTAGTAGGCAATGTTGCTGCTTGGCCAACAAAGATGGCTTCTTGACGCCTTAAGCCCGAAAGCATCTTTGTCAATCCAGACATAGAGTCGGGTAGTACGCTACGAACATGCTCGCGGTCAGTATCATTGGTTATTCGAAGTACAATCCATGAGTTGCATTGCGACAGTACCGTTGCCTCAACTTCACTCGGTCTCTGAGACACGAGTATCAAACCAACGCCATACTTACGGCCTTCCTTCGCAATTCGACGAATTGCAGACTGCGCTGCTTCATACTGTGCCTCACCGCGATTCGGCACATATCGGTGTGCCTCTTCACAAACCAAAAGCACAGGGCTATTTTGCCGTTCAGCCTCGGTTTGCCAAACTTTAAGTTGAAAAACAATTCGTGCAATCGCTGCACTGGCAACACCCGCCACCTCATTAGGTACACCCGAAAGATCAACAATCTGCACTGTGGCTTTTTGTGTTAAGAATTGATTGACGATAGCGGGTAGCGGATCTTTGTCACCGTCCCAGTTTTCCATCATAAATTTGAGTCGACCATCTTTTAGCAATGAATCAATCTTGCGAATTACTTTACTGTAATCTTCGTGGTCTTTTTTATTCGCACCAGATGGCCTTTGCTGGTTAATAGCTCCGATTAATCCGTCTGTATACAGCTCGCCATCCTTTTTTCCAAAGTGATCAAGTCCGCTGCTGTCACCAATGATATAAGGAATCGGCGAATCAACCGTTAATTGATTCTTATCAAGTCCAAGCTGTTCAGCTGCTGCCTCACGAACCGCTATTAGGGCATTTTTAACAATGTTGGATTGTGAGGTTGCTGCAAACTCGGTCTTGCCGATAAACAAACTCAGTGACTCTTCTAAATCAAGTAACCAATACGGTAGTCTTAGTGAACCTTCATCGGTCGATAAACGCTGGTGTTTCGGGAACGCTTTGCCGTATTCATTGTGTGGATCAAGGATAATAATTTGTGGGTGCCAGTGCTCATGATTGGCTATCTGCCCACGTTCGAGAACACTGTGAATAACTGCCGCCACAGTACCCGATTTGCCGGCACCGGTGGAGCCTAGGATGGCTGTATGCTTACCTAGCAATTCATTCAGTTCTGCGTAACAAGGGGCACCGCCAGATCCTACATGTTCACCAAGTTGAATAACAGCACCTTTGGCATCACCGTAAATAAACCTTAGTTCTGATTTAGGTGTCAGATAAATGGTTTGTTGTGGAAGTGGATAAGTAGCGACGCCACGTTCAAATTCAAGGGTAAACTCATCTTCACCTTTCCTACGCCACTCCCCTTCACCAAACAAATCAGCTTCAATTATTCGCTCATCTGAAGACGCGACAGGTAAGCCTTTTTCTAGTTGATAGTCCGCCTTCATACGTAAACGACTGACTAACCCATAAATAGAGCGGCGACCAAAATGAACTTTTATGATTGAACCAAACTGCCCAATCGGATAGTTTTCACCAGCAAATACGCGAGACAAGTCTGAAATACTAGGATCGAGTTCGGCGATAATACGCGAACCATCTACCTCAATAATTTTACCTATAGAGAGATTCTCAATGGGTTTTATGTATTTGTTATCCATATCAAATACCTCCTTCAAGGATCTGGGTTAGGTTTTCAAACTTCCACCATTCAATGCTATTTTCTGAGGTTGCCTTGTGGTCGGCGTGATAAAAACCTTTATCGGCAAAAATAAGTACTTGTTCGTTGATTGAGCTGTCTTCATGCCAAGTTTTCAGCGCACCACTAGGCTCAGAGTCGCTCGTAAACGTAATCACGGTTAAATTGCCATTTGAAGCCCTTAAACCACGTTCGATTTCTAGATTGATATGGGCATCGCCAAAACTATAACCTGCAATCAATAAAACCCGTTGGCTACCGCCTGCCGGATTCAAAACTGATCTCGCTCGATGCATTAAATTGGCGTAGGGGTCGAGCTGAGTTTCACGGTATTTAGTCGATGCAGGCCAAATCATAATCTTTGCTGCTTGATCTTGGCTGCGCTTTAAATGCGGTGCAATACGCAGTGGTGTTGATGAAGAACTGTGTTCAGCCCAATTGATGGAGCCGTGTAGCTTAAATACTCGAGCATCAAGATTGTTCTGTTCAAACGTCGAAGGGTTCCACCAGCCGGAGACGCCGCCTTCTAGACCATCGGCATATCTCAATTGTGATAGTGCAAGTGAGTCTTCAATTAACGTGTCGTAGTTCATCACTAGATAATCAATTGTACTCGGTAGGTTGCCTTTTCCTGGTCGCATTGGTCGATGCAGTGCCTGAACAAAGCGCTCATGAACAGCAGAATCTACATCATCTTTAATTACGTCAAAAATAGCGAGTTTTATCTCGTTTATCGCTGCTAATAGCTGATCATTATTATATTCATTACCACCAATAGATACATCGTTAGCCATTACGTTGCGATTTGATCGGCGAGCGGTGATGGCAAGCCAATCTACGAGTTCGCTTAAGTAGTCTTCTATATGCGAAGCTGGATTTGCGCCAGCAAAAGAGTTTTGTATGGCAGTCAATATCTGCTTTGAATCGTCGGAGAGCTTGTCACTTATTAGTGCTCTCTCTGTTAGTTGGTTTGTTAATGGAAGCCCAGCACAAAAACTTGCTCCCGCACCCAACAAAACAGCTTTGGAGTGCGAAAGTAACTCTTCAAGCTTGTTTATTGCTTCTCTTAACTCTTTCTGTTCAAAAACCGTGGTATCGAATGCCATACTCCCTCCTTAGAGTTCGCCTTTAAAGGCGGAATCGAGAATTGATGCTTTTAGTTGATGCATCATTATTATTTTTTCAGAAATTTCAGCTTTACTCTTTCTTGCTTTGGATATCAAAGCGTTGCAGTCAGCAACCGCTTTAGCAATGGCCTTATCATCAGCCGGAAATGGAAGCGTCAGGTTCTTAAGGTCTGTTATTGACAAATTCGGCTGATTCAGGGACTTAGATTTTTCCAATACATAATTTTTAGTGCGGGATGACTGCAAGTAAAGATAAATAAAATCTAATACTTGTTTGTTGTGTGAAGTTATTGCGGCTACACGCTGATTCACTAGCGCTCCGCTATAAGATTCAGGTACTCGGCAAACTTTCAACCCACCATTAATTATCGGACGAGTTAATGCAATTACAATATCGTTCGCCTTTGCTGCAAATCTCTGATATTCAATTTCATAGCCAGTAGGCAGAAACTCTTCTGCACTTTCAGAAAACTCAGTAACACCAACGTTGGTTATTTTGATCGGCTTAACTCCCGACTCCGAAGTAAAATCTCCACTCTTGAATGCATAGCCAGATATGAAATTAACTAGCTTTAATAAAGGCAACTCGGGATTTGTTTTTGTGAGTTCAGTAAAATAGACATCAAGCCCATTCTGAGACAACTCATCAGTCAGCGTGACGCTTTGCTGAAAATGCTCGATGGCGGTGTCGATGCGGGTGAGCAGTGCATCGAGTTTTTCGACAATGCGTTTTTGTTCAGTTATTGAAGTAATAGGTACTTTGGCTATTTGAGTAAACAGTTTGGTTGTAGCTCTAGGCATTCGTGCGCCTGAACAGTTATTCATTGCCAAGTCAACGAAATACTGAGAGCGAAGATAGTAAGCCAAAAAGTCTGGACTGATTGCATCAGAACATTCAAATGGGATGATTTCTGTAGTAGCTATTCCATCTATTTTAGCCACAACCACTTTGTTTAAATATGGTCTTAACTTTCCATAAAGTACCATCCCTTTCTTGAACGAAACTTTTGTACTACTTATTTCCGAACCGTTTGTTGGAGAGTCACTGATAACTTTCCCGGTATTACTTTCAATGTTCTCTAAGCCAATATAGTTATATTGTTCTTCAGGGTTAGGTTCCACTGTTTTTCTTGATAGAGTGCAGATATCGGTTAAATTACTCCACTCCCACCCATCCGGCAGTTTATATAAAACCTGCTCCATGCTTACTTCTCCGTCAACAGGTTTTCAATTTCATCCAATAGGCCTGACACCAGTTTTTCTTTGGTGCGTATCTGCTTAAGGATATCGCTTGGCGCTAAATGCTCGGCATCTTTTTGCTTGGCTGGGTTTTTGGCGGATAGGTCATAATCTTCAGCCAGTTTGCTGGCTGAAACCGTCCATGAACGTTCGGTAGTTTCGCGGCTGTTATACAGCCCCACAAACTCTTTTAGATGACCATCTGTGATAGGTTTATTTTTGGTGAGTTTTTGCTCAGGCTCACATTCATAGAACCACACATCGCTAGTGCCGCCGCTGCGATCGAAAAACAGGACGTTAGTTTTAACACCCGAGTACGGTAAAAATACGCCAGCGGGCAGGCTTAAAATGGTGTGGAGGTTAAAATTTTCCAGCAGTTCTTGTTTGACTTGTTTAAACGCACTGTTGGTTTGGAACAACACGCCTTCTGGTACTACGATGGCAGCCTTGCCACCACTCTTTAGGGTTTTCATAAAATGCTGTAAAAACAGCAATTCAGTCGCGTTACTCTGAATAGGGAAATTTTGCTGAATTTGTGACTTCTCTTTACCGCCAAATGGCGGGTTAGCCAGAATAATGTCGTAGCGGTCTTTTTCCTGAATATCGCGTATATTCTGAGTCAGGGTATTACCGCGGAATAAGTTGGGTGACTCGATGCCATGCAAAATCATGTTCATCATACCCATCACGTAAGCCAGCGAGGTTTTTTCAAAGCCAAAGAAGGTATCACGCTGGATAAAGTCCCATTGCTCAGTAGAAAGCGCACTCTTTTTTGCTTTCAGGTGGTCAAAGGCTTCGACTAGGAATCCGCACGAGCCAGCCGCTGCATCGTAAATGGTTTGCCCAGCTTGTGGGTCAATTGACTTGATCATGGCGCGTACTACTGGGCGTGGGGTGTAAAATTCACCCGCATAGCCACCAGCATCGCCCATGTTTTGCAATAACCCTTCATAGACTAGCGAGAGCTCAAACATTTCATCACTGGATTGGAAGTTCAGCGTATCGATAATATCCAACACTTCACGCAAGGTATGGCCAGAAGCGACCTTGTTGTCTAAATAATGGAAGATGGCGCCAATCTTATAGGTGAAGGATTTAGGGTCAGAGCCAGTAACGGCAGAGTTGGCAAAGCTTTTTAAGTAAGGAAACAACTCGTTATTCACATAATCGGTCAAGTCATCGCCCGTGCGAATTTTGTTGATATCTAGCTTGCCCTCAGTATTTTTCGGGCAGGCCCAATTTGACCAACGGAGCTCATCATCCAATACAGGTTGATAGTCTTTACCAGACAGCACAGCTTCATCTTCTTTTTCTGACTCGTAATCATCCAAAAACTTCAAGAACAATACCCAAGAGGTTTGCTCGGTATAGTGCATAGCCCCGCTAATGCCATCGTCGCGGCGCAGTATGTCGGTAATTCGGTCAATCTTTTGTTGTAGTGACATTATCTTAATTTCTCTTTAATAAACTGGTACATCTTAGTGATGTCTTCGCTGATTTCGTCTGGCGGAATCAGGTCGATATACGCTTGGAGTTTAGCGAAGTCCAAGCCATTTCCATCGATGTTAATTAGCGGGTCCAGAATACTTTTTACTTTTTCTGATGAAAGTTGTCCAAGACCTTCGTTAAAGTCTAAGTTTTCTCCGAGGTGTTGAGTTGCTAAAGGAGCTTTGTTGCCAGTTTCTTCATCTACCAAGCACTGATAGTCACCATTCATGTTCTTATGAAGATGGCAAGCTAGGCCTAAAGAGTCATTGTTAACACTTTTAAGAAGCTGATGATGTTTCAATGCAGTATATGAAAGTAGGTAGTGCTTTACTTCTCGCCTTCTCCATACGAAAATTTGAGCATTTATTTTAGATTTTCCTACTATCGAAGATGTAATACCTTTTCCGCCATTTAGCTGTAAGCTTTCGTTGTCTATACTAGCTAATGGCAAGCTATCTCTATCACAAATTAAGCAAACGTTTTTGGCTTTGTGATTACTTCCATCAATGTAACTAACAAAAGACTCTAACCATTTAAGTTTTTTTTCTGCAAACGATGACGTGTGAGAATTCCAACCTGATTCTATGGAAATACAGCATATCTTTCGTAATTGGGAACTTATTTCCTCGTATTTTTCCTGCCCTAACTTTCTTATAGCGAGCCTGGTGAAAATCTCCCAATCGTTTTCGTTATCCATGAGTACAATAAGCTCATGAAGTGCATAAGCCTTCAGCTTTGCCCTATTAATATTGGATAGCTGCTCCAACCTAGCTTGTAACTCTTTTCTCTCAGTAGAAGGTAAGATGCGCCCTTGCTTAATTATGTGAATATTTTCCACTCCAATTTCAGATATTGAGTCAAGCAAGTGTGTGGTCGAGAGTGCTTTCCCTTTGGCATTCGCCACGCTAGCCCAGAGTTTACTAATATTCCTAAAATGAAGATGGCTATCAGCTTCGTCAAAAAGGAACAAAGTATTTTCATCATCGAAAAGGTCTAAAAGTGAATACACGAACAACAGCTGATATTCCCCATCACTTACTTCGTCTAGAGATAGGCCGTTACAAAAGCTTAGGTGGAGGCTCGTCTTCGTTATTGGATTGTTGGCATCAATAGCTTGAGTCAAAAAAGTTACAGCGGGGTCATCACTGATTCCATTAGTTCCTCCTTCAATATGAGCAGACTCGAAAGATGTGTTAAAGATTTCTTTGCTCGTTACCGTGATAATTTGCTTTGAAATTATGTCTTCAAACTCATAATCTTTATCAATCACATTTGCGATAAAACTTGATAGACTTCTAAAAAAGGGGGTTGTGCGAATTGTATCTTGGGCTCCTGTTTCTTCTTGTTTCAAAGCTGCTTTTACCTTGTGAACGAAAGGCCGGTCAATTCTGAAGCTGCAAGATAGCACTGAGCTGATATCATCTCCTAGATCATCACTTTCTTGTACGTGGCCTAGAGACCTCAGTAATTCCCTTACCTTTCCTTGTTTCTTGAGAACAGAGGCCAAAAAAATTAATAGTGGAGACCAAGTTTTGTCGTAGTAAAAACAATGCAATGACAACCCAGTTTTAGATTTCCTAGCTTTTTTCAAATAACTCGAAAACGTTCTTGAATAGCGCTCGTTGTGCCCTGAAGAAAAGCAAACGACCTTACATTCAGTTAGCATCTCCTCGTCCATACGAGCTTCAAAAATAGTTTGAAGGATAGATGATTTCCCACATCCATTTTCACCGATCAAGGCCGAGAATTTATTGAGCTTGAATGATTGCGCTACCGGATGGAGATGATTAGCGGATAAAGTTAATTCCATTTCAGTTCACGTAATAAAGCTGTTGTTGTAATTGTTTGAAAGCCGCAAGCAAATAAGCCGGCTTTCCACCGAATGCGGTCGAAGCGTCTTTAATTGTGCCCAACCCTGATAGCTCGATAAGTGCAGGTAGTCTTTCACGTGATAATTCCGTGCTGCCGGTTTGTTCATAACGATTTAATACATAGTGTAAAAACCGCTGAGCCTTTTCCTGCTTATACTGTGTAAAAAAGGCGCTGTTATTACGCACTTCATCGGCGCGAGATTTGCGGGTTGCCATAGGCTGCTCAAAGGCTAAAAACGCCAACAGGTCGAAGATATCGCAGTCTTCTGCCTCAAACATCCGCCGCAGGGTGGCGAGTTGCTCTGTATCAAAGCCTGCTTGTACTAATTTACCTAAAAGCGTCTCGCGCTCATCTGGGTCCGACCATATCTGGCGTAATTCTTCCACCGATTTGAACAAACCAGGTAATTGAGTGGTCAAACGCTCTACAAATTCCTGCACTGTAAGGGGTTTACCATTTTCGTCAATGTAGCGAACTTCTATATCTATGACTTTGAGCTCACGATGTTTACCCAGTTTTACTTTTAACTTTGGTTCCCCTGGTTCAGGAAGAGGTCCTTCTCCCGGAGGCTGCGGCGAGTAAGGAGGTGGTTTGGGTTCCCCTGTACCACCAGGCTCTGGCGCCTCAGGCTCTCCATCCCAATCTTTGTCGTAAAACTTATTAGTTGCACCGCGAAAGTCAATAATAGTGAAGTAGTCTTTACCATCAAAAACACGAGTCCCGCGACCGACTATTTGCTTAAACTCCACCATTGAACCAACGGTTCTATCTAGTACCACGTTTCGTACGTTACGCGCATCTACACCTGTGGTTAGCATTTGCGATGAGGTTATGATAGTGGGAATGTCTTTATCATTATCTTGAAACTTCTCTAAAAGTTCGCGGCCGATTTTACCCTCATCACTCGTAACACGAACACAGTAGTGTGAGTCTTTTACTTTTTTATGTTTGTTGATCATATCACGCATCGTAAGTGCATGATTTTGGTTTTCGCAGAAGACGATAGTTTTTTCTAATGGATTGGTATTATCCAATATAGCTTTTGCGACAAGCTCCGTACGATCATCTACAACAATTTTTTTGTCGTAATCTTCAACCTGATAGACGTCTTGACCAGACTCACCTTCAATTATTTTATCGTCTCCAGTCAGCACCAACTCATCTAAATTGGTGCGTACTCGTTTAACGCGGTATGGCGTTAGGAAGCCGTCGTTAATGCCATCTTTTAAGGAATACTCAAAAGCAGGTTTGCCAAAATAGTCATAAGTATCCACGTTGGCTTCACGTTTTGGTGTGGCAGTAAGACCTACATGTACCGCACTACCAAAATGATCGAGTATGGCTCGCCAAGAGCCTGTTTCATTGGCACTGCCACGGTGACACTCGTCAATCATTACAAGGTCAAAAAAATCACTCGGGTACGCTTTATAATAACCTTCAATATTCTCGCGCTCTGCAATGGCTTGATATATCGCAAAAAAGATATGCGCATTTGTTGGCACGATACCGCCGCGCTTACGCACTTCTTCACCGTTTATTTTGATGATATCTTTTTCGTAAGGATTGAACGTGTTAATAGCTTGGTCAGCCAAAATATTGCGATCTGCTAAAAACAAAATTCTTGGTCTACGTGTTCCCGAAGATTCTCTGTTCCACCTCGACTGAAATAGTTTATGGACAATTTGAAAGGCAATAAACGTCTTACCTGTTCCAGTAGCCAGTGTTAACAACACTCGTGGTTCGCCCTTTCCAATAGCATCTGTGGCTGCATGCACGGCTAATTCTTGGTAATAACGCGGCTGCATTGCTCCTTCTAAATGGAAGGGTACATTACGCAGTTGTTGTCCTAAGTCAGAGTTAACGCCCGCGTAACGATTTTCGAGCTCTTGGGGTGTAGGATAAAACTCGACGTAGTCGCCTTTGCCGGTTTCTAAATCAAATTCATAAGTTTGTTTACCATTACTAGAATAAACAAAGCGAACTAATAGCTTCTTGGCATAATCGATAGCTTGTTGGAGACCTTTGGTTGGATGCTCAGACTCTTTCTTTGCTTCAACCACAGCAAGGTAACGATTGTCCTTATAAAGCAGATAATCGACAAAACAGCGACGACCACGAGCGCCTCCAGCAAGCTTGCGGCCATCGGTGAAGTAGTGTTCTCGAATGATATTGTTCGGTTGCCAATGTGCAGCTTTTAACGCTGGGTCAATGTAATTTGCTCTAGTATCTGCTTCTGAACTCACTCGTCACTCCTTGTAACTCAACGCTACTTCCACACTTTAAACCACAGTCGTCAAAACCGATGGTAAAACCATGACTATATTACACATCTTTTAATGAGAAATACTATTTGTCGTCGACGTCTTACACCTTAGGCTAGTTAATTATCAATGGTTCTTCATTGGGTAACCAGCCTCTTTACGCCTTAGCCCGTTTTCCACGCTTCGGGCTATTCAACATTTTGAGGTTATCGAATAATTTTGAGTTTAATAATAAGCTTCTAATCGTTTCCATAAAAAGTAGGTCGTGCGCACTATCAACTTCTTTGCCTGTAATCACTGAATTTACCCACATGAAATGCCAAAAACCAGCCCCCCTCACGCTAGCACGTATTGCACCACGGTTACTTGCACTAGATTCTTCTACAGCCTTTGTTATAAAAGGTGTTCTAAAACTAACACGTCCACTCCGCTGTACTATTTTCACCACGAATAGGCTACTAATTTTAACTTAAACTCTTCGTAGTCTTTCTAACATTCCGCTGAATTGCTAAATCTCTTATTAGAAGATTTAGCAACGTTCCTATTTAGGAAAGAACAAGTGACAAATGTAGCGGTCTGCAATTGTTCATGAAAACAGAAATAATACTGACATTTAAAAATACCCCTTACCGAATACCATTGATAGGCGCTAACGCGCATAAACGTAAAGCTCTAAAGCAAAATTGACCAGTTCAAACTTTTATATTTTAATCATCTATAACGTTCACAGAAAGGATTCACCAATTGTTACCTCCAAGCTTTAACATTAAGGACATCCATAAAGCTGCGGTAGAAGCATTCCCTGAACTCCAGCTTAAAATTGAAAGCCTACCCATAACAGATTTAGGAAAAAGCTTAGCCCGTAATTCACCTGGCATAATTACTCTATTCGACTTGATTATGCTGAGCTATCCCGACGGCCAAGAGCCCTCATCATTTAATATATACAGTCGTTCATTTAAAAAGGTATGGGCTCAGTTTGAACCATGTATTAACTATGTTCATAAGCTGATAGAAGAAAGTCACTCTATTTACAGAGATTCTACGATCAGTCAACTCTACGAACATTTCATAATCAGCAAAAAGCCTGAAAAGTTCATATCAAAACATTTTCCAGACCTCGCTGGTTTAAGAAGCAGCCTAGTCCAGGGATTGCTCTGGAGCTTACCTAAAGGCTATTTAAAGACTGTAGATGAATTGCTCTCGTTCAACAGATTTTGCGCATTAGACTTAGTCACTTCGCAAGTGTTGGAACATCGAGAAACTACTATACTCGATTGGGAGTTCGTTGTTGCAACGAGAGAATATTGCCTTTTTCATCTCGCCGGCAGTCGTAAACATTCCCCATTACAGCCCTTTGATAGTAATCCCAAATTTAATCACATAACTAATTACTCTGAATTTAAGGCAAAATTGGCATTAGCAGATACTTGTGACGTCAGTGCGCTACTTAGGGAATGGAAAAAAGTATGTTTAGAAATAAACAGAAGAAAAAATACCGCATTTATAAGTGAATACTTGGGAAGCGCTTTGCTGATTGCGCATCAGTGGTATCAATGGAGTGGTTTTCATTTAAAAGCTGCATGTCGACTGGGTGATAATAGAATACGTATTCACAATAGTTTTTTTGACTTTGTCATAAAAAGAATCGAACAATTAGCAACCTACGTAGAAGTTATTTTTAAATACCACCAAACTAAGAATGAACTCCACTTTTCAGAGCATGACGAAATCGAGTGGGTAATAGCATCTCAATTAGATGGGCGAATTAGGGCATCTGAAGTTACAAACGGTCAACTTGAGATATCAGTCGACGAAGAAAACTATGAAATGCTGCAGACTGGAATCTCAGACGTCGTACGTTATATCTTTCATGCCGCAGTTGTCTATCAGCGAGAAGATATCCTCCGCCTATGTGCACCGTATATAGATAAGTTTTCTGTATATGATGAAAGGCTGATGGCTTTCATAGGTTTTTATAACAAATGGCCTCTCGTGTTGAAACTAGTTAAAGATACACCTGGAATAACAACTCAAAAACTCTATAAAGCGTTACAAGTAGATGGTCGAAGTTTTCGCCCTATTTTAGTTGCTGGGGAGCAAAACGGCTTCATTTCAATTGAGGATGGAAAGCTTCACTTAGATACCTGAGAAATGCTAGGCGTGACTTTCCTCATCAAGCCAGAGGTACAATTAAAAGTGCTAATTTAAAAGCGTTCACTATGATTTTATTACTTCACTAATATTCCGGTGCCAGCACTCGATTACTTCCATCAGAGGCGCACGTAAGGTCGTATGGATATATGTCGCGTCTAAGTTTGTCTTTTTATGGTTGAGTAATCGCTCTACCAAGTAGTAGTCAACACCGCTATCGCGCAAATATGTTGAACCATACTTACGCAGATCGTGAAGAGTAAATCTTCCTCTACTTGCTTTCATGATTCTTTGCGCCGCATAACTAGAAGACCAACTGCTACGCCCCTGCTTTACCGGAAATAAAAAGCGACTGCGGCAATACCGCCGCTGTTGTCGTTTGTAGTCCGCTAGCCACTTGAGGGAATATGATGATAGTGGCAAGGTAAGTGCTGCACCCGTTTTAGTGTGCTCTTCAGGTATACTCCAAGACATTATCTGAGTATCAAAGTCCCTCCACCGCGCCATTACTGTTTCGGTATTACGTGTAAGAAAGCCCAGACAAAGCAAACATAGAAAACGGTCTGGAGGACTAAAATGTTGAAATTGTTTTATAACCTCGCTTAAAGGTAATCCAGCGAGTGCTGCTTTTTTAGGTTTAATCGAAGCTGGTAACAGCATTGTGAAGCTAAGGTCCGACAAAGGATTTTCATCTATATAGCGAAGCCCATGCGCTTGCTTAAACGCAGCTTTCAAGGTTTGGAATGCGCCCCGCAGCGTGCTCGGTGAAAACCTATTGTTTAATGGCCTTAACCAGGCTTTATCTAAAAGCTGCGAAGAACAATCTGATATACCAACTTCAGATAAATACGGGCGTAAAAGACTTTCAACTCTATGTGATTTATTCTTTATCGTACGGAGCGAAGTAAGTTCCTGCTGTGCGATGTTTGACTGATACCAATCTAGTAGATCACCCACGTTTGTAAATCGTTCAACGCTGCTCAACTTGTATCGCTTTGCGTGTTGCTCTACTAGCCACTTTCTTGCCTGTTTACGTGCCTCTTGCAAATTAACAATTGGATATTCACCTAATGCTTTACTCGTAGACACTCCACCTTCTGAATATAAGCAGTGAAAATAGCCAACTTTTCGGTGAGCCTTTGCTGGACGGAATTGCAGTTGCGGAACAGTAACGTCTCGGAAAACAAAACTTTCTTTACTTGCCTGGCGAAGTAAGCCATCTGTGAACTTAGTGTATTTCATATGGCTTTACCCGATTGCAGAGCAATAATATCGGTGCAATCAGCTAACGAAACTTCATCAATAAAAGGTGGGAGCTCGATAACCTTACTTCTTCCCATGCGAGACAACATTTCGCACGTTGCTGTTGCACCATGATGTTCGGTTAGCGTTCCTATAAGCGGGCCATATTGGCGTTTACAACTGGTCACTCTAGTCGATATATCACTCACATATTCACGCATGAAACGCTCAGTAACAGGGATTACGGTGTGCTTGCCTAACAACTTCCGCAATGCTCTTGGAAATGCACTGTAGAAATAATCTGCTCGATTACGAATAGCTTCATCTGGTATTCGGTCGCGATCATTTGAGACAAACCTAACTTCATGGCGCATCCAGGGTCTGCAATGCGCAAGCTTTAGCTGTTTACCTTTTTCATAAAAGCGGCCTCGTTTATATGCGGTTGGGCCTCCGATATAACGAGTTCTCCCTTCTACCTTGTTTCCTAGGTTTTCTTTTTTGGGGCGCTTACCACTTTCGGCATTAAAGCGGCCTCGCGAATAGTCCTTATCAATTTTTTCAATTTGATATAGTCCATTTTCATCATCTAGCGCCAAATCTATACGCCGTATAGTTACTGCTGGTTGGGCAACTAGCGCCTGCAACCAAATGTAATCTGGCTCGACCTTTTCGATACAGGCACATCCAAGACCAGTCAATTCAAGCAGTACCCTATTATATCGTCCGCTGTACTCTATCTTACCCACAACAGTTTGTATTTGAGTTGTTGTAACGATCTTGTAGGCGCAGTCGTAACCTCGACTTCGATTACACTGCCTGTGACTAATTAGTAAACTGTATTTGAGTAACTGAAGCGCAATCATTTCAAAGTAAGAATTTGGCGCTTCAATATCATCTACCCTGAGTTTAAGAAAGTCGATAAAGACAGGGGGTTGTTCGGGATTAAGCTTCCCGTAATTCTCAGCTACAAATTCGGGCTCTACACCTTTATTCATACGCTTCTACCTCAATATTTTGTGTATTCAATGATCTGGTTATTATCGATATAGATCGACTGGCATTAATTGAGGTGTTAGTCACAAGCGCTCACCGGCTTATCCGCATGATAAAACCTATGTGCATTGATAAACGCTTCGACATCTTCCGCACGATAGCGCACACAGCGACCTATTTTTACATAAGACAATGAACTTGAGCCGTGGCAGCGCCATACTGCGAGCGTGTTTAGCGTAACGCCCAGTTGTTCTGCTACTTCTTGAGGTGATAGAAGTTTTGTTTGTGGTGTTGTTTTCATTTGGGCTCTCTTAGTTTGATTAAAATGCCCGTAGATTTAACAACGATAAAGAAGTGGTAAATAGTAGGAAGGGGTACCCCCCCTTATGAAAAAACAGGGGGGGTGTATATGCTCTAGGCCTCGATTTTATTGACCAAAACACATAGGGGTATATTTTTAGTAAATCTTTGTTGTAGGTTTGCCTTTATTGATAAGTTTGAGAAGTTCTTCCCTTGCAGCACCTTCAATATCAGGATCTATGCCTTCGGCTTTTGCATACTTTCGAAACGTTTCTGACGATAAGATAGTATCTGCCCTTTGCTTAAAGGTTCTTTTTGTCGAACCATCCGCCTTAAAGTTATTTACTTCATTGTTCAGAAGAATCGCGAGCTTCAGCGAGTTACTCATTTCATCTTCGCTACTGCCTTTTATCCTCTCTTCAACTTCAGAGGGAAAATAGCTCAGTAGCAGGTTAAAGCTGTTATCAATCGCCGAAATTGCGTTTTTACACACCGAATTATAATCATAGTTAGCAATATCTTGCTTATCACGGCCTTTGGCCTCTCTGTAGGTTGAATAGGAGTGTTCAATAAAAGTCTTTTTTTCCATGATGTCGTTCATTACTTCATCAATGTTATCAAGTTCTGTATTAGATAATTCAGTCATTTAATCTTTTCGTTTGTGAAATGAGTTTATGGCTTGATTCCTAAGGCCTGTTGATCTTTCGTGATTAGTTTTTGACCGGCATGGTAAAGAGT